>JAZOPP010000107.1:0-3841 GCA_045655625.1 Acutalibacteraceae bacterium | reverse complement strand
CTCGTGCCCGCCAAGATGGTTCACGCCATCGGTGCAGGATGTCTTATTCTCGAAACACAGGAGCCTTCGGATTTCACCATTCAGCCTGAGGCTTGGTGCGCAGGAAACCGCATCTCCGAGCACACTATGTATCTCGGTCTGCCTGAGGATATTGCGCTGGATGTATTTAATTTTGATATATTCGGTGAAGAAGCTGTTCGCCGCGCCAAGAAAGAACCCCGTGTTGTTTATGAACAGGACGGTATTAAGCGCGAAACGCTTATTTCCTATGATGATACTCCCTGCTTTGCAGTTAACCGCATTACTGCAAATAATGCACAGACAAATGACCTTGTTGCCCCCGCTATCTATATCGTTACAGAGGGCGAAGGCGAGGTTATTTGCGGCGATAACGTAACCGCCGTTAAAAAGGGTGATTATTTCTTCGCTCCTTACAGCATTAAGGGCAAATTCTCGGTTAAGAGCACTGAAAAAGTTGAGCTGGTTGAATGCCTGCCTGCTAAAGAATAATAAAAACTATACGGGTTGCCATAAGGCAACCCGTATCTTTATTTTGAACAGTTTTTGTTTATATTTTGCTATCCCATAAATAGGTATATTTAATTATAATCATATTATAAATCTGCGTTTCGGAGTGATTAAAATTATGAAAAACATAAAACGCGTTACACTTGAGGTTAGTTTAAAGCCTTTCAAAAGCACAGACACCCGTGTTATTGAAAAGGTTTGCGAAAAGGCTTTTTTGCAGTGGAAAAATCTTCTTGATAAAGCCGAAGAGGTTGGCGTTATGCTCTGGACTGCCGACGGCAGCGAGCTGCTTGACTACCGTGGAGACCTGAATGATACCTTTGAATGGGCTCATTTTCTGGGCGGTGCAAACGTTAAGATGAATTGGGACCGTGCCAACGACCCCGATGGTCTCGGCTTGCACACCCGCAACTACCCTTATATGGATAACGCTCCCGAATATACCTATAGTGACCTTAAAAACATTGTTGCCATCTTAAAGAATGTTGGCGAGAGGGTTACGGGAAAGTCCGTATTTGTCGGCACCACTTTTGACCCCGGTCCTGAGTTTGCGGTTTCGGATTTCAAATATAACCGCCACAACGAAATATGCGAAGGCGGCTCAATGGGTAAAAAGAGCATGGTTTGTTGCTACGGTGTTTTGAATGGTGATGACGTTAAATACGCCGCATATCCGAACGGAATTCCTGATGGTACGCCCTTTGGAACCTTTCTTGGAAAACAATCGCAGATTTTCCTTAGCGATATAGGATTTGATTTCATTTGGTTATCTAACGGATTTGGTTTTGGCACCGAGACTTGGGGTGTTTCGGGCGCTTTGTTTGACGGCAAAGCATTTTATGATGAAAAGCTTGAGGATTGCCGTGAAAAGATTGCGGATTTCTGGAAGCTTTTCTACAAAGAGTGCACCTATCCCGTGCAGACACGCGGTACCAACCTCACGGTGGGCGCTGACTTTGCATCCGACGGTGTTGACCACGGAATGATTTACGGCTTAAATCCCAAACTATTGCCTCCCCCCAACTCGCCTTGGGCGGCACTTGACGGCAACTTTGGACTCGAGCTGGCCGGATATATGTCGCGTGCTGCCGAGCTGCCCGATGAAGACTTCTTGTTCCGTTTCTACGTTCACGATATTTGGTGGATTAACAGCCCGTGGATCGACCGTTATGAGGGTCAGCCCCACGATATCTATCTGCCGACTGCTACCGCACGCATCAATAAAGAGGGTGAAACGGTTGTTGCAAACCACATAAATTTCCTCTCGATTGACGATAGCTACGGCGAAATGCCCGAGCGTTGCCCCAATGAGATTATTCCCTATATGCTAAGTTCCTACGTTAACGCTCCTGATGCTGCATCCCCCTTTGTTTGGGTTTATCCTTTCGCGCAGTATAACAATATGTCGAGCGGAAGACTTGAAAAGAGCTTCTTTGAGGACTGGTATTTTATTGCTGCACTCAACCATGGTCTGCCCGTAAACACCGTTGTATCATCGGATAATTTTGTGGAACTTATGGGCAAAAAGCCTGCGACGTTCAAGGGCAGAGTGTTGGTGGCTCCCATGCCGCAGCAGGGCGACGCGGTTTGCGATACATTTGTTTCGTTCGCAGAAAATGGCGGCAAAATCATGTTCTACGGCTCACTTAAGGGCGCAGATGAAAAGATACTCCGTCTGCTCAATCTCGCTCGCAGCGAGGAACTTTGCGGAGAGTTCACAGTGGATGATAAAACCGGCATTGCAGACGAGCTGATAGCTGATACCATCGAAAACAATATCATCTATGGTGGTATATTTACAGATGGCGGCTTATATGCAACTATTGCTGATGAAACACTCGGCACCGAGGTGCTTGCTACTGCCGAAAATGCTGACGGAAAGCGCGTTCTCGCTGTTGTTAACAAGGTAGGAGACGGCGTTGCCGTTTGGTGCCGCGGATGCGACTGCTCGAGAAAACCTGTTGCCGATGATGATGCTGCCAAGAAGGATGACACCGTTCACTACGATTCCTTCCCTGCCGAGATTTTAATGCGCAAAGCAGCAAAGCACGTTGGATACAACATAAGCATTGAGAAGCTTAACCGTTACTCCGCAGAGCCCGTTATTCTTATGCACCGCAGCAACGGCGCAGTTTGGTTTAACGGTTATTGCCCTGATACAACGGTTGGTATTAAGCTTAACACTCCGCTTGGCGCACCGCTGCTGCTTGCTAACGAATGCATAGTTGACGGTGACGTTGCCACCTACCATATGCCCAGAGCCTGGCGCCATGAATGCCGTGTATTCGTAAATAACGGCACTAAAAAGGTTGTTCATGCCAAAGACCATATTGCAACCGCATATGGCATAAAGCGCAGAATGATAGTTAAGGGTCTCGAGAATGCAACGGTTTACGTTATTCCCTTCTCTGAGCCCGAGAAGACTACCTTCCTGCTCAATTCCAATTATCCGCACTTCGTATCGCAGACACCTTTTACATACGAACTGGTTGATTCAGAATTCGGCAAGGTTTATAAGCTCAGCGGAATAACCGGAAGTCTGCTTATTTCCGAAAAATTATAATTTTGGTTGTTTTTATAAGCTGTAATTGCTATAATTAAATAAACTAAAAAGAAATGAGGGGATTTCGTGGCAAGAACTACTATCAATATTAATTACACTCAGCCTTTTGAGCAGGTTGATAACACCATTGCAAACATTCTTATGCTTTCGGGTTATAAGAAAATTGAGCGTAAGGATGAGGTTATCTGGAAAAAGGGTACCGGATTTTTAACTGCTATGCAGTACATAAAAATCGAATACGGTGAGAACAACACCGTTATTGCTTCGGGTTGGATTCAGGCTGGTCTCGGAAGCCTGGAGGCTAAAGAGATGGCACTGCACGGTGCTGCAGGCTCTATTCCTAAGAAGGCAGTTATGAAAGTGCTCGAAAAAATCCAGTCTGCAATTTCTTAAACCAGTTAAATAAAAAAGCAGCAGTCGTTTGACTGCTGCTTTTTATTTTTTCTTATCGGGAAACTCTGTGTGCTATATGAAGATCATCGGCGTTGAGGTTCTTCTTCATGTTGAGAGCCTCATAAATATCGTAGTTTACAATTTCGCCCTGTTTATAAGCAATAACGCGGTTTCCTATACCCTCTTTAAGAAGTTCAACGGCATAAAAGCCCATCTTGGTTGCCATAACGCGATCGCGAACGGTGGGGTTTCCGCCGCGCTGAACGTGACCCAAAACGGTTGGACGGGTACCAACACCTGTGGCAGCCTCAATTTCCTTTGCCATTACATCAACGTCGCAGAGATTTTCAGCAACAT
>JAZOPP010000106.1:0-6427 GCA_045655625.1 Acutalibacteraceae bacterium | reverse complement strand
TTGGCCTCCGACTTGACGAGGTGCTTTTTGCTTTTAGTCAATGTCCTTGCCGCAGCAGCGCTTATATTTTTTGCCGCTTCCGCAGGGGCAAAGTGCATTCTTGCCAACGGCGCCCTTACCCTTAACGGTGCGGGATGCGCCTGTGGGAGCGGTGTTCTCCTCGGCAACCTTCTCGCGCTTGATTTCCTCATCGCGCTTTATGCGAACGGTGAGCACCAGCTTGGCGGTCTGCTCGCGGATGGCTTCGCTCATCGCATTGAACATATCATAGCTTTCGTTGCGATATTCAACAACGGGATTGTGCTGACCATAGGCACGCAGTCCGATACCGTTTTTCAGCTCCTCCATATTATCGATATGGTCCATCCAGTTGCGGTCAACGCTGCGCAGCAGCATAACCTTTTCCATCTCATAAAGCAGCTTTTCACCGTATTCCTCAAGGCGCTTTTGCATAATGTGCTCTGCGCGCTCCTTGAGCATGCTCGCAACGTCCTCTGCTTCAATCTCGCCGAGTTCGGCGGGGGAGTAGTGGAAATCGTTGCCGTCGCAAAGCCAGCCGAGGAAATATTCTCTCAGTCCGCTTAAATTCCATTCATCGTGCAAATCGCCCGATAAATAGGTGGCAACGGTGCTGTCGATGGTGTCGTTTATCATCTTCATCACGGTGTCGTGAACGTCCTCGTTATCGAGCACCGAGTTGCGCTGCTTATAGATAAGCTCGCGCTGCTTGTTCATAACGTCGTCGTATTCGAGCACGCTCTTACGAATACCCGAATTGCGCTCCTCAACCGTGAGCTGAGCCGATTCAAGCGCGTTGGTAACCATCTTGCTGGCGATGGGGGTGTTTTCATCAATGCCCATGGCGGTCATTATTCTCATCATGCGCTCGCCGCTGAAGAGTCGCAGCAAATCATCCTCCAGCGAGAGATAAAACTGTGTATCGCCCGGGTCGCCCTGACGTCCTGCGCGTCCGCGAAGTTGGTTATCAATTCGGCGTGAATCGTGGCGCTCGGTGCCTATAATGCAAAGTCCGCCCGCCGCACGAACCTTCTCGGCCTCGGGGGCAATCTCCTCGCGGAATTTCTTATAAAGCTCGGCATAAAGCTCGCGGGCTTTAAGTATCTCGGCATCATCGGTCTCGGCAAAGCCGGTAGCCTCCGAAATCATCTCATCGGTGTATTCCAGCTTTTTAAGTTCAGCCTTAGCAAGATACTCGGCGTTACCGCCCAGCATAATATCGGTTCCGCGTCCCGCCATGTTGGTGGCGATGGTAACGGCGCCGAACTTACCTGCCTGAGCAATTATCTCAGCCTCGCGCTCGTGGTGCTTGGCGTTGAGAACGTTATGCTTTATTCCGCGGTGGCGGAGCAGGGTGCTCAGCTCCTCAGATTTTTCAATGGTAACGGTGCCAACCAGCACGGGCTGACCCTTTTGGTTGCATTCAATTATCTTTTCAATTATCGAGTTTATCTTGCCGCGACGCGAGCGGAAAATAAGGTCGGGTCCGTCAGCGCGGATAACCTCTTTATTAGATGGAATAACAACAACATCGAGGTTATAGGTGCCGCCAAACTCAGCCGATTCGGTCTCGGCAGTACCGGTCATACCGGCAAGCTTATTATAAAGGCGGAAATAGTTCTGGAAGGTGATGGAGGCAAGGGTTTTGGATTCGTTCTCAATGTTAACGCCTTCCTTAGCCTCGATAGCCTGGTGCAGACCCTCGTTATAACGGCGACCGAACATAAGTCGACCCGTAAACTCATCAACAATAATAACCTGACCATCCTTAACCACGTAGTCAACGTCACGCTGCATAATGCCGTGTGCGCGTATGGCTTGGTTTATGTGGTGGGCGAGGGTAATATTCTCGGCATCGCTTAAATTATCAATGCCGAAATATTCCTCAGCCTTTTTGGTGCCGCTTGCAGTAAGCGAGCAGGAGCGGGCCTTTTCATCGATAATATAATCGCCCTCGCGCTCGTGCTGCTCGTTAATTTCCTTATCGTTATTCTCAACTATCTTAATGGCGCGCAGACCCTTGGCAAAGCGGTTAGCCTTAGTGTAAAGCTCGGTAGATTTATCGCCCTTACCCGAAATGATAAGCGGAGTTCTCGCCTCATCGATGAGGATGGAGTCCACCTCGTCGACTATCGCAAAGTTGTGTCCGCGCTGAACACGCTGCTCGCGGTAGAGCACCATGTTATCACGCAGATAGTCAAAGCCTAATTCGTTATTGGTGCAATAGGTTATATCAGCGCCATATGCCTCGCGCTTCTCCTCGCCCGACATACCGTGAACGATAAGTCCAACCGAGAGACCGAGGAAACGATATATCTTGCCCATCCATTCCGAGTCGCGCTTGGCAAGATAATCGTTCACCGTTACAATATGAACGCCCTTGCCCGTGAGCGCGTTAAGATATGCAGGAAGTGTTGCCACTAAGGTTTTACCTTCACCGGTGTGCATTTCGCTGATTCTGCCCTGATGCAGCGCAATACCGCCCAGAATCTGAACGGGGAAGTGGCGCATGTTAAGCACGCGGTCGCCTGCCTCGCGGCAGGTTGCAAATGCCTCGGGCAGAATGCTGTCAAGGCTCTCACCTGCTGCAATTCTCTCGCGGAATTCATCGGTCTTGGCGCGCAGCTGCGCATCCGAGAGGGCTCTATATTTCTCCTCAAGGGCAAGCGTTGCCTCTTGAAGCGGTTTCATTTTTTTGATTTCCTTTTCGCTGTAATCGCCGAAAAGCTTCTTGAAAAGACTCATAAATAAATATACCTCTTTTTAAAGGTTATAATCTATCGGGCAGACTATACCACCCCACATTTAATTATTATACCAAAAACTGCCTTAAAAATAAAGAACAAATTATAAACAATATACGTCCTCGAATCTTTGTCTTGTAAAACGACAAAATGTTTGGTATAATAACAAAAAAGAATAGGGAGGTGGAGATTATAGGTGGCCTTAAGAAAATAGCCAATACCTTCTTCAGTCGTCATTTTCTTATGTATATAATAATAGGCAGCTTCAACACGCTTAACACCGCGATAATCTCGCACCTGCTGTCTAAAGTAATTTATGATTATCCGTCGAGCTATCTCGCATTTTTTATAGCACTTTCAATAGGCTACGTGCTTAACGCACGAATAAATTTCCATCATAGGCTGATGCTTTCGGAATATTTGAAGTTTTTATCCATCTATATTCCTCACTTCATCATCTATGCCGCTATCTCAACCATAGCGCTCAGTATTTGGAATTTCCCGCCCTTCTGGGCAACCGTAACAGCATCGGTATCCGGCTCGCCGATAACCTATCTCGTAATGCGTTTCTTCGCATTCGGCACTAAGAGAGATGAAAAATAAAACCGTTCTTCAGCTTGAAGAACGGTTTTATTTATGAAAACAGCAAACAGCCCTGTTTTTTAAACTCGGCTATTTTTTTATCGAGCAGCTCGGTTGAGACCGAGAAATGCTCTGCTAAGCACTCGCGGCACATAAACTGCGTGCAGGCGCGGTTAATAAGTTTTTTATGAAGCCCTATCTCATCGCGGGATAGCGGCTTTTCGCATTTCATGCATTCCATTAAAGTTCAACAACCTTTGCGCGGAAAATCTTGCAGCCGTGTGCAGGAATAGGCTCGGAGAGATACTCTCCGCGAACATTCTTTATAACCTCGCCGGTATAAAGCTCGTGCAGTTCAAGTCCGCGACCGGTCGAAGCGTTAAGACCAACGCTCACAAGCGGTAAAAATCCCTTGGAGGGGCCGTCATTCAGGTTAAACATAGCGATGGCAATATCGCCGTTTTCAAGGTTGCGCACCCAAACCTGCGCGTGCGAATCCGAGCAACCAACGCCATCTATCATATAAGGCTGGCTGCACTGCGGGTCACAGCAAATATCAAGTAGACCGCGGTTTTTAAGAATGCGAAGCGCGGCATCGTCTATCTTACGGATATCGCAGCCGATCATTAAAGGAGATGCAAACATACACCACATTGCAAAATGGGTCTGGTATTCTATCTCGCTGCAGCCGCCTAGTGCGCAGAAGCCTTCACCGTTCATGCCGATAACCAGCATATCCATATCGTTATAACAGGAGGGCGAGCAGTAGGGAATCATCTCGGTTTGGAGCGCAAAAATATCCGAAATCGATTTCCAGTTATCGCGGATATCGTTGCCGCTGCGCCACATATGAGCGCCGGTCTCCTTTATCCATTCCTTGCTGTTCTCAGCACCCCAGTTGCAGGCGCTGAAAAGAATATCCCTGCCGCAGTTGGCAAGTGCCAAAGCCATACGCTTATATAAAAGGTCGCCCTTTTCGGTCATAGGCTTGAAGCAGTAGTCGTATTTTAGGTAGTCAACGCCCCATTCGGCAAAATCCGCCGCATCAATAAACTCATGCTCAAACGAGCCGGGATAATCGGCGCAGGTGCGGTTGCCAACGCAGGAATAAATGCCAAACTTGAGTCCCTTAGAATGAACATAATCGGCAACCGCCTTGATTCCGTTCGGGAATTTTTCGTGGTGCGGCACGAGATGACCGTTTTCATCGCGCTGCTTTTCTGCCCAGCAGTCGTCAATAACAACGTAATTATATCCTGCATCCAAAAGACCGAGCTCAACAATTCGGTCGGCAGTGCTGCGGATAAGCTCATCACTTATATCCTCGCCAAAGGTGTTCCAGGTGTTAAAACCAAGCGGCGGGTGTTTTACTATCATAAAAAAATCCTCCTGCAATAAATTGTTAGTTGCAATATATCACAAAATGCGGTAGAATGTGGAATAAATAGTTAAATATTTTTTAAAAATGCAATATATCGTTGGAACGGATGTGAAATAATGAACGCGCGGATAAGCTATTATTATAAAAAGAGCTTTGCCGATTTTAAAATGCAAAAATACCACACCCATGAAAAAGACAATTTCGAGATTATGTACGTTCGTGAGGGCGAATGCACCGTCCGCACTGAGGGCGGCGATATCACGCTTTCAAGCGGCAGCTTTATATTGCTCGGCAACTGTTGCCCTCATCTGCTTGAGGCACGGCAGGCGGCAATTCTCAATATAGAATTTTTTATAAATTCGGGAAACATTGTGCTCGATGAGGTGCTGAAAGCCTATCCTGAAATATCAACACTTTTTGATAGTAGCGTGGTAGCCATAACCGATAAGACCCACGTTTTCTCGGCGCTCGACAGTCTTATAACCGAGCTGCGTGAGCAGGGAGATGGCTATTGTGTGGCACTGCTTTTCTGCCGTCTGCTCATAGAAATGGCGCGTTCGCTTAAAATGGCGGAGGAGGGCAGTATCTCTTACGTAACTGCGGCGCGCAAATATATAAAAGCGCACCTATGCGAGAAACTGAGCGTATCGCAAATAGCCGCCGAGGTGGGGCTCAATCGCTCCTATTTGCAAACCCTTTTCCGCAAGGTAACGGGCAAAACTGTGGTAGAATATATAAATTCCTTGCGCATTGAAAAAGCCTGCTTTATAATGAAAAACACCGACCTGCCAACGGTCGATATAGCCATAGATTGCGGCTTTGCCTCGCGCCAGCATTTTATGTACGTATTCAAGCAGCACACGGGCTGCACGGCGCGGCAATACCGAACGGGAAGTGTAAACTATGAACGAGATTAAAATAGCGCGTGCCAAAATTCTGGCATCCATGATAATTTTCGGCACGCTGGGACTTTTCACCAAAACCATATCTCTGCCATCCTCGCTGCTGGCTTCGGCACGCGGATTTATAGGTGTTGCGTTTTTGCTCATCTTTTTAGTCGTCCGCGGCAAAAAAATATCGTTTAGCGAAATGAAAAACAACGCCTTATGGCTTTGCCTCTCGGGCAGCGCCATCGGCTTTAACTGGATATTCCTGTTCGAAAGCTATAGGCTCACGGGTGTTCCCACCGCAACGCTTTGCTATTATCTTGCACCTGCTATAGTGGTGTTTGTATCACCGCTTATTCTGCGCGAGCGCGCCGAATGGGTCAAGCTCTGTGCTGCGCTGGTTGCACTTTTGGGTATGGTGCCAATATCGGGTGTGCTCTCGGGCGGCACCCTGGGCGGCAGCGGCATTTTGTTCGGCGTTGCCGCGGCGGTGCTTTATGCTTCCGTAATCCTGATGAATAAAAAAATCCACGATATTTCCGATTTCGGCAGAACGGTGGCACAGTTGTTTATTTCTGCGGTCGTGGTGCTGCCATATGCACTGCTCACGTCGGACCTCTCGGCAATAAGTCTCGACGCGGGAGATATCCTGCTCACCATGGCCGTTGGAGTGCTGCACACCGGCATTGCCTATGCGCTTTATTTCAGCGCGATGGGCTTACTCTCGGCACAGACCACCGCAATTCTAAGCTACATAGACCCCGTTGTTGCGGTCTTTTTATCTGCTGCCGCCGCAGCTGTTGCACCCTCCGTTT
>JAZOPP010000105.1:0-8750 GCA_045655625.1 Acutalibacteraceae bacterium | reverse complement strand
GACCGCTTTGGCGGGCTCGAGGATTTTACTTTAAGTTTTGCGGATGGGTTTAACCTCGTTTTTGGCAACAACGAGGACGGAAAAAGCACCGTTATGGCATTTTTGCGCCTTGCCTTTTACGGCAGCGGCACCCAGAAAAGTGACCTTTCCGCCAATTTGCGCCGCCGCTTTACTCCCTTTTCGGGTGATAAGATGGGCGGTGAGGTTGAGTTTTCCTATAAGGGCAGGGATTATCTGCTTTCCAAGCAGTTTGGCAAAACGCCGCGCAGCGATAAAGCCGTTCTTTTAGACCTTTATAGCGGGAAGCCCCTGAAAACCGAGGGAGAAATCGGTGAGTGGCTGTTCGGCATGAGCACCGCCGCCTTTGAACGAAGCATTTTTATAGGCAGCTTCACCCCTGCTGAGGACGGAAGCGGTGAGCTTTCGGCGCTTCTTGCCTCGCTTTTATATTCGGGCGATGAAAATGAATCCTTGGGCGAAATAAAAACGCGCCTTTCGGATGCAATTTTGGAGCTGCACACCAGCCGCAAAAAGGGCTCTGCCGACCGTTTGGCAGAAAAAGTGGATGCCCTCACGGCAGAAAAGCATTCCGCCGCCGAGCGCGAGCAGCAGCGGCTTGAAAAGCTGAAAAAAATAAAAGCCAACGAGGCGCTTCTTGCATCGCTTAACGATAAAAAACGAGAAAACGAACGCCTGCTTTCGCAAAGCAGGGATAGCGAAAACCTTGCCGCTTATTCTTCTGAGCTTCGCCTGCGAGCACAGCTTAAAGAACTGACCGAGCAAAGCGGCGAGGGTGTAAGCGCATCGCTCGAAGCAACACAAAATCGGATTGCGGAGATTAAACGGCAGATAGATGAGAAAACCTCTGCTATAGAAAAGCCTGCTTCCTGCGTTTTCCCGTTTTTAGCCGCCGCTCTTTTCACGCTTGCAGCCGCCGCAGGATTTTTTGCAAGCCCGGTATTCTTAAGTCTTTTACTGCCCGCCGTGATAAATCTTGTTTTGGGTTTTGTTTTCATGCACCGCCGCAAAAACGAGAGGGCAACCGTGATCCAACAATTAGCAAAGCTCAGCCGCAGCCTCGCCGCTGCTGAGAATGAGCAGCTCTCCCATAGCGAGAACGGCATGAAAATCGATGCCCTGCGCGAGGTGCTTTCGGGCAGTCCCTACCGCGATATGACCGAAGAAGAGTTGCATAAGCGGGTAACCGCTCCGCAAAGCGAGCATTCGGCAGCGGTTTATGCCGCCGCGATACGCGATATCGACCTTTCTTTAAACCGTGCTCACGCCGAAAACGCGCGACTGCTTGCCGAAAGCGAAGCTCTGCTGCGCGAGGGGCGCACGATAGGCGTTATTGAAAACGAAATTTTATCCGCCAAGCAGGAGCTCGCCGCTATGGAGGAGCACTATTCGGCGCTTACACTTGCCGCGCAGGTGTTAGACGAGGCATATGACGAAATGCGAAGCGGCTTTGCACCTGAGCTTGAGCGCCTGACAAGCGAGATGCTGACAAAAATAACCGGAGGCAAGCACGAGCGTGCCATCATATCGGATGAGCTTGCCATCACGGTAAGCGAGAGAGGAACGGTTCCCTACTCTGCCGATTATTTAAGCTCAGGCAGCGCCGACCAAGCAGAGCTTTCTCTCCGTTTGGCAATTGCCGCACTGACAAGCGGCGAGCGCGATTTGCCGCTGCTGCTTGATGACGTTTTAATGCAATATGATGACGACAGAGCAAAAATAGCCACCGCCTTCCTCGCGGAATACGCGCGCGAAAATCAGGTGCTGCTTTTCACCTGCCATGGTTTCTTTAAGGAGCTGGCAGAAGCGCAAAACGCAAATATTGTTTTAATGAAATAAAAAATCCCTCTGCCTTGCGGCAGGGGGACTTTTTTAATTTAGATATCAAACAAAAGCTGACCGTAGGACGAATAGGGCCAATCAATAGCCGACATATTCATCTCTATTTCATCAACGTCAACTCGCAACTCCTCCATTGCGCGGAGAACGGTATCGCGATAGTAGCGCGCAGTAGCAAGCTCGCCCGCTACCTTGATATCCGAAACTGCGTTCTCCAGTCGCATAACGCCATCATAAACGCGGTCGGCATGGTGCGAGAGCTTTTTAAGCAGGTTCTCCTCCAGTCGCCACGAGCAGCAGACCTTGGCAGCCTTTTTCTTGGCGATATTATCGGCAAGCTTGGCGGTATAGGAGCTTACTGCAGGCATAACGTCCTTTTTAACCATATCGAGCATGGTTAGCGCCTCAATGTTGATAACCTTGCAATAGTTCTCAAGCATTATCTCATAGCGTGATTCAAGCTCGGTACGGGTGAGAATACCGTATTTAGTGAACACCTCAACGGTTTTTTCATCCACGTATTCGGGAAGCGCATCAACGGTGGATTCAAGATTTAAAAGTCCGCGCGCGGCGGCTTCCTTTTTCCATTCCTCGGAATAACCGTCACCGTTGAAGATTATGCGTTTGTGTGCCTTATATGTATCGCGAATAACCTCAAGCACGGCGGATTCAAAATCCTCTGCGCCCTCAAGACGGTCGGCGAAGTCATCCAGCACCTTGCTTACAATGGTGTTTAAAATAACGTTCGGCTCGGTTATGGAATGGTTGGAGCCGAGCATACGGAACTCGAATTTATTACCCGTAAAGGCAAGCGGCGAGGTGCGGTTGCGGTCGGTCGTGTCCTTGCGGAAGTGGGGCAGGAAGTGGGTTCCTGTTTCAACCTCGGGCATTTTTTCGGCGGTGTAGTCCTCACCTGTCTCGATAGCATCGAGAATATCGGTGAGCTGGCTGCCGAGGAAGATGGAAACGATGGCAGGCGGTGCTTCGTGCGCACCGAGACGATGATCATTTCCCGGGGTGGCTACGGTTGCGCGCAGCAGACCCTGATATTCATCCACAGCGCGGATAACAGCCGAAAGCACAAGCAAGAAAAGCTTATTCTCCTGCGGTTTTTTGCCCGGCTTTAAAAGGTTTACACCGGTATCGGTGGCTATCGACCAGTTATTGTGCTTGCCGCTTCCGTTAACACCCTTGAAGGGCTTTTCGTGCAGCAGGCAAACAAGGCCGTGGCGCTGTGCGGTCTTTTTCATCATCTCCATTATGAGCTGATTCTGATCGCATGCGTTATTAACGTTGGAGAAAACGGGAGCTAATTCGTGCTGTGCGGGAGCGGCTTCGTTATGCTCGGTCTTGGCAACAACGCCCAGCTTCCAAAGCTCACGATCAAGCTCGTTCATAAATTCCTTAACGCGCGGCTTGATGGCTCCAAAATAATGGTCGTCCATTTCCTGACCCTTAGGCGGGCGACCTCCCATAAGGGTTCTGCCGCAATAGGTAAGGTCCTTGCGCGATTTATAATACTTTTTATCAATAAGGAAATACTCCTGCTCGGCACCAACCTCAACGTTTACACGCTTAACGTCATCCATGCCAAAAAGCTTTACTATGCGCAAAGCCTTATCGCTGATAACCTCCATAGAACGGAGAAGCGGGGTTTTACGGTCGAGCGCTTCGCCACCATAAGAACAAAAAGCGGTGGGGATGCAGAGGGTATCGTCCTTTACGAAGGCATAGGAGGTGGGGTCCCACGCGGTGTAGCCGCGTGCCTCGAAGGTTGCGCGGAGTCCGCCCGAGGGGAAGGAAGATGCATCAGGCTCGCCCTTTATGAGCTCTTTGCCCGAAAACTCCATTATAACGCTGCCATCGGCGGCAGGAGATATAAAGCTATCGTGCTTTTCGGCGGTGATGCCAGTCATGGGCTGGAACCAATGAGTGAAATGGGTGGCACCCTTTTCGATTGCCCAGTCCTTCATTGCGGCGGCAACCTCGTTTGCCGTGTTTTTATCAAGCTCTTTGCCCTCGTTTACGGTGTGCATAAAATTTTCGTAAACCTCAGGGCTTAAGCGCTCCTTCATTACGGCATCGTTAAACACCATGCTGCCGAACAGTTCTTCTATCATTGACATCTTTTGGCCTCCGTGCTTTTAAAATACTGTATAATAATACACCATTTTCAAGTTAATAGTCAATAGTATATTCCCCGTTTGCGCCCGAGTCAACAAAAAAACGAAAAAACTCTATATTTTTGCTTGCGCGTCGGCAAAACTTAATTTTATTAAGTTAATCACCCGATTTCTTAACAAAATGAGCCAGATTTGCTTAACTTTATATATCACAAGCCGAGTTTTTTGCTATTGCAGTTTTTTCCTTTTTGTGATATACTACGGTATATATTATTTTTAAGGGGAAATTCTAATGTCAACCGTAATTATGGTTACGATAGCCGTTTATCTTCTCGGCATGATCGTAATCGGTTTTGTTTGTTCGAATAAGAACAAAAACACCGCTGATTTCTACTTGGGCGGCAGAAAGCTCGGTCCGCTGGTTACCGCAATGAGCGCCGAGGCTTCGGATATGAGTGGCTGGCTGCTTATGGGTCTGCCTGCCGTTGCTTTGATGGGCGGTCTTGCCGAGGCTTCCTGGACCGCTATCGGCCTCGCCGTTGGTACATATTTAAACTGGCTCTTCGTTGCAAAACGCCTGCGCGTTTACAGCGCTAAAATCGACGCTTTCACCCTGCCGGACTTTTTCTCGAAACGTTTTGGCGATAAGAGCCACGCACTCACACTTATTGCAGCAATTCTCATCGCTATATTCTTCATTCCCTACACCGCTTCGGGCTTTGCAGCCTGCGGCAAGCTCTTCTCGAGCTTCTTCGGAATGGACTACACTTTAGCAATGGTGCTCTCGGCGGCAGTTATCGTTATTTACTGCACGCTGGGCGGTTTCCTCGCTGCTTCAACCACCGACTTTGTTCAGAGCATTATTATGACTATAGCTCTGTTTGTTGTTGTTGGCTTTGGAGAGGGCATTGCAGGCGGCTTCTCGACTGTGTTCAATAACGTTGGCTCGCTCGACGGATTCCTTGATTTATTCCGCGGACACAACGTTGCAAGCGGAACCGCAGGCAGCTATGGCGCACTGCCGGTTGCTTCGACCCTTGCTTGGGGTCTTGGCTACTTTGGTATGCCCCACATTCTCCTGCGCTTTATGGCTATTGAGAACGAAAACAAGTTAAAGACCTCGCGCAGAGTTGCCAGCATTTGGGTTGTTATATCGATGGGCGTTGCAGTTCTTATCGGTGTTATCGGCTACACCCTTATGAAGAACGGCGTTATCGGTCCCTACGAGAGCGCATCCGCTGCTGAAACCGTTATTGTTGATATTTCCAATTTCTTAAGCAAATATGGCTTTGTTCCCGCTATTACCGCAGGCGTTATTCTGGCCGGCATCCTCGCTTCGACCATGTCGACCGCTGATTCTCAGTTGCTCGCAGCATCCTCCGCAATTTCGCAGAACCTGCTTTGCGAGACCTTTGGTCTTAAGCTCTCCTCTAAGGCTATGTTCGTTATCGCTCGTGTTTCGGTTGTGCTTATTTCGGTTATCGCCATATTCTTGGCGCTCGATCCCACAAGCTCGGTATTTATGATTGTTTCGTTTGCTTGGGCAGGCTTCGGCGCCACCTTCGGACCGATTATGCTGGCGGCACTGTTCTGGAAGCGCGCAAACAAATGGGGCGCACTTGCAGGTATGCTCGCAGGCGGAATTACCGTTTTCGTTTGGAAGTTCGTGATCCGCACCGAGTTTGCAGGCACCGTGCTCGACATTTATGAGCTTCTCCCCGCATTCATCGTGGGCACCGTTGCAATAATCCTCGTTAGTCTTCTCACCAAGGCTCCCGAAAAGGAGATTGCAGAGCAGTATGATGCCGTTAAGGTTGACTGTGCAAAATAAAACGTTCTAATAAAGCTAAACACCCTCTCGCAGGATAGCGAGAGGGTGTTTTTTTATGCTTTAAAAAGCTCTGATAGTTTTTCTGCGCTGACCTTTTCTACCTCGCGGTCGTAGGTTATGAGTCCGTTGGTTTCATCCTCAACGTCGGACAGTTGTGTATAAACCGCGGCACAAAGTCCCCGTTCTACGTTTGGGAGCACCTGCTCGCGATAAAGCTTTTCTATCGCAAGCCCGAGCTCCTCGCGGTCTTTAAAAATTTTATAGCCATACTGTTTTTCATTAAAGTAATGACCCTCAACGCGGTGGGCATAGCCGCCGAATTCCGAAAGGATAACGGGCTTTTCCGCCGCCTTGAATTTATAGGGTTTGAAATAAACGTGCTCACTTACAACGTCGCTCTCGCCACCGGCGAACCAGCCCGATGCGCTATCGATAAAGCGGCTGCTGTCAAGCTGCTTCAGGCGGTGGTAGGCTTCGGTGCTTGCAAACTGACCCCAACCCTCGTTGAAAATGGTCCAAAGGCAGATAGAGGGGTGGTTATATAGCTGGGCGACGGTGGCATCCATATCGCAAAGGAAATTCGCGCGCGCCGTTTTGTTTTTGTGGGCGCAGGTATCGTTTTTGCGTTTTCTGCCTACCGTGGGCAGCGCGGTATCGCGGAAGAAGCTATAGTCGCCGTTGTTGACCATATCCTGAAATACTGCTATCCCCTGCTTATCGCATTCATAATAGAAGCGCTCGGGCTCGATTTTAATATGCTTGCGCAGCATATTAAAGCCGAGGCGCTTGGCAAGGGACACATCGCGCTCGTATTCGTCGAGCGTTTTGGGGGTGAATATGCCATCGTGGAAATAGCCTTGGTCGAGCAGGCCGTTAAAGAAATAGGGCTTTCCGTTAAGACAGAGCCTCGGCACGCCATCTACCTTTTTGATTTCCAGCGTGCGAACGGCGAAATAGGATTTTATTTCATCTTCTCCTGCGCGCAGGGTGAAATTATAAAGCCGCGGATTTTCGGGCGACCAGCAAACGGGATTTTGGAGGGTGACCTCGCAAACACCGTTTTCAAGCAAAAATTCGCCCTCACCCTCAACCGAAACAACACCCTCGCTCACACCGCAGGCGGTTATGCGAGCGCCGTTTTGGAGCATATCGATTTTAATCGAACGGATATATTCGCTCGGCACGCTCTCGAGCCACACGGTCTGCCATATGCCCGATATCGTGGTGTACCACATGCCGCCGCGCTTTTCGCGCTGCTTACCATAAGGCTCGGTGATATCGGCGGGGTCATCAAAGATGCGGACCTCGAGCTCGTTTTGCTCCTTTAAATATTCGGTTATATCAAACGAAAAGCCGAGATAGCCGCCGCGATGGGCGCCCAGATATGCCCCGTTGAGATATACCTCTGCCTTTTGGTCAACCGCGCCGAAGTTGAGCATCACACGGTCGCGCATGAAGCCCTCGGGCAATGAGAAAATTTTGCGGCAGCAAAAGTTCTTTCCCTTTTTGCCCTGCTCGCTCACGCCCGAAAGCGCCGACTCACGCGGATAGGGAACGATGATTTTTTCATCGCTTTCCGCCGAATGAAGCAACCATTCGCCGTTAAGGCAAAGATATGAATCTCGCCGCAGCTGCGGACGCGGATATTCGCTGTGGGGAATTTGTTTTTCGTTCATATGAAACCTCTTAAAGTATTATAAGCGACTTTTCACTTTTGGTTAGGTTTTCGCAGCCGCTATCGGTTACGAGCACCATATCCTCAATGCGGACGCCGAAGCGACCCTCAAGATATATGCCGGGTTCAACCGTCATAATATTTCCCGATAAAAGTTTTTGCTCGCAAACGGTGTTGCAGGCGGGGCTTTCGTGTATTTCAAGGCCCACGCTGTGACCTAGTCCGTGACCGAATGCGCCATAGTACCCTGCGTTTTCTATAATGTCGCGCGCGACTTTATCGATATCGCGGCAAATTTTGCCTGCACTTATAGCCGAGAGCGCGGCGCGCTGAGCGGCAAGCACGGTGTTATAGACCGCTCGCTGCTCATCACTCACCTGCCCTACGGCGACGGTGCGGGTCATATCCGAGCAGTAGCCGTTCACCACGGCACCAAAATCCATGGTGATGAAATCGCCTTTTTCTATTTTTTTATCAGAAGGAACGCCGTGCGGCAGAGAGGAATTCTTGCCCGATACCACGATAGTATCAAACGCAACGCCCTCGCTACCCTGTTTTCTCATAAAAAATTCAAGATCGAGTGCTATCTCGCGCTCGGTTCTGCCCGAAGAGATGCGCGAGAGGATATAAGAAAAGCCCTCGTCGGTTATTTTTTGCGCCGCTTTTATGGAGGCAATTTCTGCATCGCTTTTTTGGGCGCGCAGCTTGGAAAGCAGTTTATCGAAGCGTGGGTCATCACTCACCGCGATACCCTCGAGCGCTTCGCAAAGCTTTGCGTATTCCGAGAGCGAAACAGCGCCTGTCTCGATATAAAGCTTATTTATTCTGCCGAGGCTTTTTACCGCGGTGCTGATGCGCGAGCCCTCTTCCACCTCTAAATGGGTGATGGTGGCGCGAGCCTTTTCGATATAGCGAAAATCGGTTATAAACACGGCTCTTTGCGCGGTTATAATCACAGCGCCCGCACTCGAATGAAAGCCGCTCAAATAACGGCGGTTAGCATCGCTTTTAACCAGCAGTGCCTCGCACTCACGCAACTCGGATTTTAGTTTTTCTATGCGTTTAATCATAGCGCCGCCAGCACCTCAAGCAAATAGTTATATACCCTCTCTGTGGAGGCAACCGAGAGCTTTTCTCTCGGGGTGTGAACGTCGAACATATCGGGTCCCAGCGATACGGCATCGAGACCCTCGATTTTTTCGCAGAAAAGACCGCACTCAAGACCCGCATGGATGGCAGAAACGGTCATCTTTTCGCCGGTTTT
>JAZOPP010000104.1:0-1332 GCA_045655625.1 Acutalibacteraceae bacterium | reverse complement strand
TTGATGCGAAAGGGATTCCGATTTTCCGACATCAAGGCGGCGCTCAAAGATTTTTCCAACGAACTTTATGAATGTGAGGAATTTTAATGGCTTATAAAATTGCCGTGGTGTCTTTAGGGTGCCCTAAAAATCAGGTTGATGCCGAGCAAATGCTTTACACACTCAAAAACGCAGGCTTCACATTGGTCTCTGAGGAGGCCGAAGCCGAGGTTATCGTTATAAACACCTGCGGATTCATCGAGGATGCAAAGCAGGAGGCTATTGAAAATATTTTAGAGGCTTCGCGCTATAAAGCCGAGGGCAAGCTTAAACTATTGGTTGTAACCGGCTGCCTTGCCGAGCGCTATCGCGATGATATCACCGAGGAAATCCCCGAGGTTGATATGGTTGTGGGCATCGGCAGCAACGGAAAAATCGCCGAGCTTATCACCGCCGCACTTGAGGGCGAGGTTAAAAACTCATACGGCGAAAAGTTTTCGTTAGACCTTGATGCCAAACGCATCCTAGGTGGTATGCCCTACACGGCATACATAAAAATTGCCGATGGCTGCGATAACTGCTGCACCTATTGTGCCATTCCGCAGATACGCGGTCGCTTCCGCTCGAGAAAAATCGAGAGCATTGTGGAGGAGGTTCGTTCCCTCGCCGCAGACGGTGTGACCGAAATTGTGGTAACCGCTCAGGATACCACGGCATACGGCATTGATATTTACGGTGAATATGCTCTCCCCCGTCTGCTGCGCGAGCTTTGCCGCGTTGAGGGCATTCACTGGATAAGAACGCTTTATACATATCCCGATAAGATAACCGATGAGCTGCTTTTCGCCCTGCGCGATGAGCCGAAACTCTGCAAATATCTTGACATTCCCATCCAACACTGTAATAATAGAATTCTAAAGAAGATGAACCGCAAGGGCACCCGCGAGGAATTGGAGGCAACCCTCTCGCGCATCCGCGAGGTTATCCCCGATATAACGCTGAGAACCACCTTAATCACAGGCTTCCCCGGCGAGACCGAGGAGGAGTTCTGCGAGCTTTGCGAGTTTGTTAAAAAGTGGCGGTTCGACCGTCTTGGCTGCTTCGCCTACTCCGCCGAGGAGGACACCCCTGCAGCCGAGTTCCCCGATCAGGTTGCCGAGCAGGTTAAGATCGACCGCAGCGAGAACATAATGAACGAGCAAATGACCATCGCCGCGCAGAAGAACGCCGAAAAGGTTGATTCGGTGTGCGAGGTGCTCATCGAGGGCTATGATAATTTCATCCGCTGCTATTACGGTCGCAGCGCAGCCGATGCCCCCGAAATCGATGGCAAGATATTCTTTATAACCGATT
>JAZOPP010000103.1:0-6864 GCA_045655625.1 Acutalibacteraceae bacterium | reverse complement strand
CCGCTACAGCCCCAAGAGGTATAGTTGCTGTCGCCGTTAAGCATAACGTTAAGCGTTTCGCCGCGATCGAGTTTTTCGAATATGCGGGGCAGCTTGTCGCGCAGCGATGCGACCCCTGCGCCCGAATAGCCATCAGCAAACGTGGTGGAATGCTTATAGGTAACACAAACGGTCATCTGGCGCATTTTAATGCCACAGGTATCATAGAGGAAAAGGCCCTCCCTTTTAGCAGGAAAAACGTGGCAATTAGGCTTTTCTGTCAGCGGTTCGATATCCCAAACGGGGATATTTGTTACCTCGCAGAGAACGAGCTCGCCGTTTTCAACATAAAAATCAGTGCCTTCACAAAATTCGGTTTGCAAATCAAATGTGCGCACCGAAATTATTTCATCTATCGGGAATAGAAGACGGGCTCGGCTACGTTTTTTATAGAACAACACACCCTCGTGATACACGGTGTTTCCCTGCCAGACGGGCAAGGTATAGGTTTGTTCGTCATAACGGTCGAGTATCATTTCTATCCCTCCAGAATCTGATCAAAATACTGCTCAATTATTGCGGCAGTGGAATTTCCCTCGGCGCGGTCATTACGCTCAGGTGAGGATATAACCTCAACCTCGTGAACGGCCGCTACCACCGAATTCTTATCGATATACGCTTTAAGCATACCGTTTAAAAGCTCAGGTCTATATGAATAGTCGCCATGGAGAATAACGGCATCCAAATCAAACAGGTTAACCGCACTTACAAGGCCGCTGCCAAGATAGGTTGTTATAAATTCAAGCACCTCAAGAGCTTTTTTATCACCCTCGTATGCGGCATCAACTATCTCATGCTTATAATCGGTAAAACCGAAGCGTTCTTTAAGCGCGGCAAGCGATACATAGCGCTCTAGACAGCCGTTGTTTCCGCACGGACAAGGCAAGCCGCCTGCTACAACACTGATATGACCAAGCTCACCTGAAAATCCTAAAGCTCCACGGTATATTTCGCCGCCTGTTACCACGGCAGAGCCGATACCGTAAGAAATAATTACCGACATAAAATTCTGCATTTTATCGCGCAAAAGATTTTCGCGCATAGCAAGCAGCACTGCGTTATTTTCAAGTGATACGTTCATTCCGGTTCTTGCGCGAATTTGATCAGCCACGGGAACATTATGAAGAATATCAAGATGCGGCGGCGAAAGCACAACGCCTTTGGTTATATCCAGCGGACCGGGACAACTGACGCCGATACCGATGCAGTTATCTTTTTTAAGATTATTGCGCTCTATCAGTTCAAAAACTGTTTTAACTGTGTAATCAACAACCTCTTCGGCGGTGGAAAACTGCTCGATAGGGGTTATCGCGCAATCTATCACGCAATTCTTGAGATCGGTTATACAGACCTTTATATCACGGCGGTGGAGAATTATGCCTGCCGCAAAACGGTAATCGGACACTATATCAAGCAGAATGCGTTTTCTGCCAACCAATGATTCCTCTGTTCCTATCTCCTTAATTTGACCCTCAGCTATGAGCGCGTTGGTTATCATGGTAACCGAGGATTTGGAAAGACCTGCAAGCGAGGAAATCTCAGCACGCGAAATGGGCGCCTTACGGATAAGATTAAGTATTGTAGCGCGGTTATCGTTTTTTATCGACTGAACGTTTTTGGCATAGCTTTTCATATCCGCATCTCCCCTCTCTTTTAGGTTATTGTAAATCAAATTCGGGTGTTTGTAAAGATATTTATTGACAGCGACTTTAATATATATTATAATTATTATAGCAATTAGTTTAAGGTTTGAACTAATGGAGGAAAAATGACTATAAAATATTTTCAAAAAGGGTTCAATTATTCCCAGGATGGACCCGGCAACCGTTTGGTTTATCACCTGCACGGATGCAACATGAAATGTCCCTGGTGCTCTAATCCCGAGGGCATGAAGGCGGATAAAGCCTATCCTGCCTTCCCGATAACCGAGGTTTCGGTTGAGGATATGCTCGCAGAAATATTATCCTGCAAGCCGATGTTTTTTGATGGCGGCGGCATAACGCTCACGGGCGGCGAGGTAACGCTGCAGACCTCTGCGGTTAAGTCGCTGCTTGAAAAGCTTAAATCTGAGGGTATAAACACCGCAATTGAAACAAACGCCTTAAGCCCTACCCTGCCGGAGCTTTTCCCATATCTCGACCATCTTATTATGGACGTTAAAAGTGCAAATAGCGAAAAACTGCTTTCGGTAACGGGCGCGGTTTTGGAGCCTATAATCAAAAATCTTGCTGCGGCTGCTGATTCAGGCCTTGATATTTTGGTTCACGTTCCGCTGATAAACGGATTTAATGCCGATGAAGCGGACACCGATTTATTGCTCGAAACGTTATCGCCCTTTAAGGACAAAATCAAAATCGAGTTTTTAGCCTATCACGAATACGGCAAGGACAAATGGAAACAATGCGGACTTGTGTATGCTATGGAAAACGCCAACATAAGCACCGAATGTTATAAAAACACAGTAAATAAATTCAAGGCTGCGGGATTTACCGTAGTACGAACATAAGGAGGATCTTTTATGGCAATCACTCATCAGAAAACCACTGAAATGGCAAAAGAACTTTTCCGCGAAGAGCGTAGCTTAATGCGTCTTGACGGTTGGTTCCTCTCCAAGGAGATCGGAATGAAATACGAGCACGAGACAGAGGGTATGTCCAAAATGCGTCGTACCGCTTATCTGCTCAAGAAGATTGCAGCTGAGCTGCCCATCTCCATCAGCGATAACGCTGTTTTCGCCGGCACACAGCGCGATGCTTTTGCTCGCAGTTATGCCCTTATCAACCCCTCTTTCCGCGTTGAGACCTTCTCGGGCTACTGCGATCCCACCGCTGTATTTGGCGATATCGAGCCCAACGAGGATATAACTAAGGAACGTCTTGACACCGTTAAGGCACACGATAAAAAGACCGACTACATAAAAGAACTCACCAAGGTTTATTCCGGAGTTGAGAACTATACCAAGGAAGTTGCATTCTTTGTTGAGCAGGTAACCGGTCACGTTATTCCCGATATGCGCCACGCTTTAGCAGTTGGTGTTAACGAGATGAAGCATGAAATTGAAGCTAACATGGCAAAGACCGATGATGCTGAGCGCATCGATGCTTATAAGGCTATGCTTGACTCTCTGGATGCCGTTCTTATTTTCGCCGCCCGCTACAGAGAAATTGCTCTCGAAAAAGCCAAGGGCGACAAGGCAGAGCAGTTCACCCGTCTTGCCGATGCACTTGCACGCGTTCCTGCAGAGGGTGCACGCAACCTCTTTGAAGCTATTCAGGCATTCATTCTCATGTGGCAGGTTATGTGCCTTGAACAGGCTCCCAACCCGTTTGCATTCTCGGTTGGTAATGCCGATAGAATCTTTGAGCCCTATCGCGCTATGGAGAATCTCTCGCGTGAGGATACCGCTGCTTTATTTAAGCATCTTCTCGTTTTCTATAACGTTGCAGACCGCAGCTGGGCTATCAGCCAGAACCTTATCGTTGGCGGTAAGGACACTGAGGGCAATGACCTTACTAACCTCTGCTCCTATGCTCTGCTCGATGCTTACTATGATATGAACCTCCCGCAGCCCATTCTTTCTGTAAAGCTTCATAAGAACACCCCCGATAAGCTCTATGAGGAGCTCGGCCGTTTCTTCTTTACACCCGGTTGCCTTACTCCCTCGCTCTTTAACGACGACTCGGTATTTGAGGTTCTTCGCAACGCAGGCGTTGCAGAGTGCGACCTTGCCGATTACTCTATCGCAGGCTGCCAGGAGCCGCTAATTATGGGTAAGGATAATGCCAACACCACCAACAGCTGGCTCAACCTCGGCAAGATTCTTGAACTCACTTTAAGCGACGGTGTTTCGACCATCACAGGCGAGCGCATTCTTCCCTCTACCGGCGATGATGCTGCCACTATCCTTAAGAATCTGCGTGAGCGTTTCTATGCTAACTGCCAGTTTATTATTAAGGAAATGACCAACGCTGCAAACGGCGCATCGCGCGCTCTTTCCAACCTGCCTGTTCCCTTCCTCTCCACTCTTATGGGTGGTATTGAATCGGGCTACGATATGCGCGACCCCGTTCATCAGGGCACTCCCTATAACGGCAGCGGATGCCTTATCCATGGTCTTTCAATAGTTGCAGACAGCTTTATAGCTGTTGATACTCTCCTTGAGGAGAGACCGCAGGATGTTGAGCGTCTTATAAAGGCTCTCGCCAACAACTTCGAAGGCGATGATGAGCTGCACGAGTATCTGCTCGGCTGCAAGAAATACGGTAATAACATTGCCGTTGTTGACGATGAGGCGGCAGAGGTTGCTTCTAAGGTTGCCGATATGGTTGCTGCTGAGAAGAATTACCTTGGCAACCCCTTCCGTCCCGACTTTTCCTCTCCCTCTACCCACTTAACCTATGGTTACTGGGTTGGCGCTCTGCCCGACGGCAGAAAGGCAAGAGAAATGATGAACTACGGTGTTGACCCGCTCTTTGGTGATGCTCATCAGGGCCTCGGCTTCCGTGTTCTTTCTTCCTTCAAGCTTCCCTACATTAAGATGAACGGCGGCTTTGCTTCCCACTTTGGTATCGACCCCGGCTACTTCACCGGCGCTACCTATGAGGAAAAGGGTATTGAATTCAAGAACAAGGTTATGCGCCAGTTCTTCTTCAACCCCTTAAATGATAAGTTAGCCCCCTTCTATCTCTACGTTAACGTTACTACTCCCGAAATGCTTCGCAAGGTTCTTGCAGACCCGAAGAAGTATGCTCCCAGCGGTGTTTACATTATGCGTATTCACGGAACGTTCGTTAACTTCCTTGATCTTTCCCCCGCTATCCAGCAGGATATAATCAAGCGTCTTGACCTTAAATCCACAACCTTGGAGTGTTAGTATGTACGTTTTAGGTATTGATATTGGAACAACAACGATATGCGTTTCGGCGGTTGACGCCGAAACGGGTATCGGCAAGAAGGCCATAACCGTTAACAGCGAAAGCTTTATAGAAACCGATAAGGCCTTTGAAAAAATACAGTCGGTAGAAACCATTGAGGGCAAGGTTTTTGATTTGCTCGCTCAGGTTCGTGCCGAGGCTGAGGACGTTTGCGCTATTGGCGTTACGGGACAGATGCACGGCATAGTTTATACCGATGAAAACGGTGTTGCCTGCAGCACTCTTGCCACATGGCAGGATGGCCGCGCTGCCGAAAAGGCTGCAGACGGCAAAACCTACTGCGAGCAGATAAAGGAAATCACGGGTTATACCGTTGCCCCCGGATACGGACTTGCAACACATTACTATAACGTTAAAAACGGACTCGTGCCCGAGAATGCACGCAGCTTCTGCACCATTCACGATTACATTGCAATGCGCCTTTGCGGAAGAAAAACTCCGCTTATGCATTCCTCTGATGCTGCAAGCTTTGGCCTATTTAAAATAGCCGATGCCTGCTTCGATACTGCCGCCTGCGAAAAGCTTGGATTTGATATTTCCATGCTACCCGAGGTTACGGCAGAAACAACCGCCGCAGGAACCTATGAGGGTATTCCCGTTAGTGTTGCTATTGGCGATAACCAGGCAAGCTTTATCGGCTCGGTTGATGATAGTGAAAACACCATTCTCGTTAACATTGGAACGGGAAGCCAGATTTCGGTTAAGGGTAATCCCGAAACCGTATTCCCCTCGGGAGAGGTTCGCCCCCTCACGGGAGATGAGCATATTCTCGTTGGTAGCGCACTTTGCGGCGGACGCGTTTATGCCTGCCTTGAAAAGTTCTTCCGCGAGACCTTCCGTCTTTACGGTGGCGGCGATGAATCGGCATATCGTTTTATGGATGAAATTGCCGAGAGTTTCTATCCTATTGATAACGAACTTATAATTGACACTGCTTTTTCGGGCAAGCGCTGTGATCCCTCGGTTCGCGGCAGCATTCAAAACATATGCACCGATAACCTTACCCCTGCTCATCTCGTTTGCGGAGTTCTCAAGGGTTCTGTTCGTGAACTTTATGATATGTATCTTGAGGTTAAGGATACGTTAAAGAGTGAGCCGACCAAACTGGTAGGCTCGGGCAACGGCTTGCGCAAGAGCCCCGTTTGGCGCAGAATGTGTGAAGAAATGTTTGGTCTTTCCATGTCGGTTCCCGCCCACAAGGAGGAAGCCGCCTATGGTGCCGCCGTTTTCGCACTTGCCGCTTGTGGTGTTTGCAGCAGCATTAAAGAGGCTCAAAAAATTATAAGATACATATAGGTGGTAATAATGAATAAAAGCGAAATAGTTAAAAATCCTATTTTCTTTAATCGCAACCGAGTTGGCAGAATTTATACCGGCGGTAAGCTTTTTGCAGGCTTCTTTGGTGATGAGCCGGTAGATAACTTTCTGCCTGAGGAGTGGGTTTGCTCCGCAGTTGAGGCATTAAACGAAGGCAGCGAAATTGAAAACGAGGGTATCTCTACCGTTCGTGGAACCGACGTGCTGTTTTCCGATCTTCTGACGGAATTCAAGGAGGATATGATCGGCCCGAGACCCAACTTCCCCGTTCTTGTTAAACTCTTGGACAGCGCTATCCGCCTGCCCATTCAGGCACACCCCGACCGTGCTTATTCTGAGAAATATCTCAATTCGAGCTACGGAAAAGCTGAATCCTGGATCGTTGTTGATACACGCGAGGATGCTTGCCTTTATTTCGGATTCAAGGATAAGATGACCAAGGAGGAATTCCGCGAGGCTGTTGCCAAGAGCTATGATGAGCCCGATTATATGCAGCCGCTTCTCAACCGTGTTCCCGTTAAGAAGGGTGATATTTATCTCGTGCCCGCCAAGATGGTTCACGCCATCGGTGCAG
>JAZOPP010000102.1:0-12090 GCA_045655625.1 Acutalibacteraceae bacterium | reverse complement strand
AAATGATAGATTTTGTAAAACAATCAATCGTAGAAGCTCATCAAAATGGCGCTACACACATCGTTTTATGCAATCATTTTGGTATTTCACAAGCCCTCCAGGCACCTATTCTTCCCGAATCAGGACTCGGTAAAATAGAGACCCTTTGCGATGAATATGGTATAAAGTTATATCTTAATGGACACGAGCACAACAAAAAATATGCGCTCAATAAATATAAGGATATATATAATTATGATATAGCGAGAACCGTTGATAAATATGCGATTTTTGAGCTATACGAAAAATATGCTAAAATAAGCATTTATAACACTTCTGATAATTCTTTGGATAGAATTGACCTGCTGAAGCTATTTAATGATTAATTATATAAAAGTTGATGCTATCTGAAACAAAATCTCAACGGGCTATTTTATGTTGTGATATAAGGCGCTTGAAATAAAAATTCACAGTTGTTCAACTCAATGATCACATGATTTTGTCTTGTGCCTCGCAATACAGTTATAACCCGCCAAAAAATAATACTTATGTAAAGGAGTTTTCTTCGTGACCGACTATAAAAAAATTATTTCAAATCGAAAAGAAACTATAATGACCTCAACAGATAATCTTACTGTAACCGGCAAAAAATACTATGTGAGCAATTCGGGCAACGACTCTAACGATGGATTGTCTCCGGAATCCGCTTGGTGTTCCTTGGAAAAAGTATCTAGTACAGAATTAAATTTTGGAGATGGAGTGTTCTTTGAAAGAGGGTCGGTTTTTAGAGGAAAAGTAATAGCTCAATCGGGCGTTACCTATGCTGCTTACGGAAAAGGGGCGAAACCTAAATTATATGGAAGCGAACTTTCGCTTGCCGATCCCTCTTTATGGGAAATGTACGACAAATCTAAAAACATCTGGGTATGTACTCGTAAATCATTAGATGTAGGCACTTTGGTTTTTGAGAATGGCAAATTTCATTCTAGAAAACTTATTCCATCTTATAAAAACAATAAATTCGTTTGTCGTGACGATGAAAAAACAGATTTCGTTATTTCTAACGAAATGAAAAAAGACCTTGATTTGTTTTGGGATTTCACTGAAATCCTTACTACTCAAGAGTATGATGGTGAAAATTTCCCTGTTCCTGATACTAATGCAAATGGAAAAGGCACACTATATTTAAGATGCGATAACGGAAACCCCGGAGAAGTGTTTAATGAAATTGAAGCATTGCCAGCAACGCATATGTTCAGGGTGGGAAACTGTTCGAACGTCACAATTGATAATCTATGTGTAAAATTCGTTGGTAGGCACGGCGTATGTGCAGGTGGACATTCTATCGGACTGCACGTTTCAAATTGTGAATTTGGTTGGATTGGCGGAGTAATCCAAAATTATTTGGGAACTGACCCAAATTATCCTGAAGGTAAACGTGGTTCTGTAACACGATATGGCAATGCTGTTGAAATCTACGGTGGTTGCGAAGACTATAATGTCACAAACAATTATATTTATGAAGTTTATGACGCAGGAATAACGCATCAAATAACCACTTCAAAAAAGGTGGTTATGAAAGATATTTTATATTCAGGAAATTTGATTGAAAAATGCGTTTATGGTATAGAATATTTTCTCGACCAAATCGACGGGGATACAGAAAGCTATATGGACAATGTGCAGATTAGCGATAACATTATAACCCTGTCAGGATACGGTTGGGGACAACAAAGACATAATGTGAGTACCCCAGCCGCCATCAAAGGTTGGAGCTACAGAAATACTGCGAAAAAGTTTATCATCAATAATAATATTTTTGATAGATGTGCTTACAGACTTTTACATTTAGTTGCATTTAAGAATGAGTTTTGTCCAAAACTTGATAGCAACACCTATATACAGTACAACGACTACCTTTTAGGACAGTACGGCGCTAATGAAAACGGCGAACCCGAAATCCACAAATTTAACCGAGATTCTGAAAAAATTATTAACGATATTTTCGGTGATAAACACGCACGTCTGCTGATAAAAGAACAAGATAAATAGACAATTTCGTAAATGCAGTTTTCCTACACAACGACCGCATTGATTTTGTCTTCAACTATCAGAAGGGCACGAAAACCATCACCTTCAAAGAATTTGAAGAGGCATCCGAATGAAGTTCGGATTTAATCGTGTCTGATCGACCAATGGGACTCAAGTATCGCTGGATACTTGAGTCCTTTTTTTATTGCTTAAGTATAAACAAAAACCGCCCCAGGATTAACCTGAGGCGGTTTTTTATAAAAGCAAGGATTTTATTTATCTTCTTCGCAGCCACAGCAGCATGAGCAATTACCATTGCATTTACTTGTACTGCAAGAGCCGCTATCGGGACAGCCGATACACCTTTTGCCGCTTTTCTTGGCTTTATAGATATAGAAAGCCGCAGAACCAACGATAAGAACTATTACGGCGATAACAATAACATCTGCCAATTTCATATAAAAGTGTCTCCCCTAGTTATTTAGCAGTGGCAGCAGTCTTGGCCTTAGCCTTGAGTGCATACTCTGCCTTAAATTTCTTATTGTTTTTATAAATGATCATAGCGATAATCGCAACGATGCCTGCAACGATAGCCCAACCAAGAATCGGCATCCATGCCTTGCCGAGGCTAACGCCCGTGAAAAGACAGCCGAAGAAATAGGTAACAAAGCCTACGGTATAACCAACTGCAAGCTGCAGTCCGATACCGCCCATTAACCATTTCTTGCTCTTGATTTCGGAATTCATTGCGCCGATAGCTGCAAAGCAAGGAGGAGTGAACAGGTTGAACATAAGGAAAGCAAGAGCGGCAACAGCGGTTACACCCTCAACGCCCATGGCGCCTGCGGCAACTGCGGCATCGCCCATAAGCTCAATACCCTCTTCATCCAGAATGCGCTCAAACGCATAGCAGGTTGCCAAAGTACCAACAACACATTCTTTTGCAATGAAACCGGTAACTGCTGCTGCTGCCAGTTTCCATGCAACGATACCCACAATGGGAGCGATAACGTAAGCCACGGGGCTTGCAATAGTAGCAAGGATAGACTCGTTTGCGTTTTCAACAAGTTTGAAACTCCAGTTGAAGTTCTGCATCAGGTAAACAATGAAGTTACACACAAGAATAATGGTGCCTGCTTTAACGATATATGCCCAGCCACGTCCGCACATTGATTTGAATGCTCTCCAAACGGAAGGAAGCTTATATTCGGGCAGTTCAATAATAAAGAAGGATTTTCTTGCTTTATAGCAAGTAATCTTGTTGATAAGGAGTGCACAGAGAAGAATAAGAATAATACCCACAAAATACATTGCGGTGCCTATCCATGCATTCTTCGGGAAAAACGCACCAATAAACAGAGCAATAACGGGAAGCTTTGCACCGCATGGCATAAACGGAGTTATCATTGCGGTTGCTCTGCGCTCACGCTCGTTTCTGATGGTGCGACAAGCCATAATGCCGGGGATAGCGCATCCTGTTCCAATAATAAAAGGAACAACCGATTTACCCGAAAGACCAACCTTTTTGAATATTGGGTCAAGCACCACCGAAACACGTGCCATATAGCCGCAATCCTCAAGCAGTGCAATGAGGAAATACATTACCATAACGAGTGGCAGGAAGCCAACAACGGCAGCTACGCCCTCAATAATACCCTCAAGTACAAACGCCTGCAGTATCGGAGTTGCGCCTGACATCCAGCCTGCCGCAACCTCTTTAAATTCGCCTATGTAACCAACGAGGCCTTTAAACGGTCCTATACCCTCAGCGAGCCAAACACCAAGCCATGCCTGCGAAATCTGGAACACCAAAAACATAACAACGGCGAAAATCGGAATGCCGAGCCATTTGTTGGTGAGAACTGCATCTATTTTATCCTGATAGTTTTTCTCTTTGGTGAGAACCTTGCGGGTTTCAACAACCTTAACGATATCATTTACAAAAGCAAAGCGCATTCTATCAGCCTCAACAACTACTTCCTTATTGGTGAGATCAATATCGCCCTGAACATACGGAGCAACCTGCTCTTTGCCTACAACGGAGAGAGCCGCTTTAACAACCTCTGCCAATCCCTCGGCAGACGTAGAAACGGTTTCGATTACGGGACAACCAAGTTTTTCGGATAGCTGTGCTGCATCGATAACAGTTTCTTTCTTTTCGTTAATATCAGCCTTGTTTAAAGCAACGATAAGCGGGATGCCCAGTTCAAGCAGCTGAGTTGTGAAGAAAAGGCTACGGCTTAAGTTGGTAGCATCCACAATGTTGATGATAACGTCGGGATTTTCATTTTTTACATAGGAGCTTGTAACGCTCTCCTCCGAGGTGAACGGCGACATTGAATACGCGCCGGGGAGGTCGACGGCTATTAGTCCCTCTTCCCCGTTTGAGTAGGCTTTCTTTATCGGGTGTTCTTTCTTTTCAACGGTAACACCAGCCCAGTTGCCAACCTTTTCGTTTCTGCCGGTTAAGGCGTTATACATGGTTGTCTTACCGCTGTTTGGATTGCCTGTTAAAGCAATTCTCATTTTGATTCCTCCTTAATGAAGTCTTGGTTATTTTACAGCCTGCGCCGGTACAATACTTAGTTAGTCACTGCTAACTTGAGGACAAAAAGTAATCAGCGGATTACATATCATTTTTTAAACAATGATAGCTTCCGCCAATTGATTATCAATGTTATATCTGCCATCCTTTATGGATACAACGCATCCACCCTTTAAATGTGAAATCACAGTAATGGGTTCGCCACTATAGCATCCTAAAGAAAACAGAAAAGCATCGAGTTCTTCATCATCGGTCTCGATTTCCTTAATGATATACTCTTTTCCTTCCTCTGCAGTTTTTAAATTCATAACAAAATTATCTCCCAAAATACAACGAATTAGATGCGGCTAACTCTTATACATTAAAAAATTAGTCTCTGCTCACCACTTGAATATATTACCACTCCCCTTTTCTTTTGTCAATACCGTTTTTTGAAATTTTCTCATTTTTTAGCAAGTATCTTGATACTTGAAAATGTTATATCGTTATGTTAAAATATCATTATAGTAAGGAGTGATACGCAATGCCCCTACACGAATCCGCCGAAATGTATTTGGAGACGATATACGTCCTCTCACAAAAAACCGGATCTGTCCGCAGCATTGATGTTGCCGAGCACATGGGTTATTCCAAGCCCAGCGTAAGCCGTGCGGTTGGTTTATTGAAGCGCGATGGTTACCTTAACATGGCTCGTGATGGTTACCTCTCTCTCACCGATGAAGGAATCAGCACCGCTAAAAAAATATTTGAACGCCACACCATTCTTTCAAATCTTTTAACCCGAATTGGAGTTAGCGCCGAAACCGCAGCTAAGGACGCTTGCAAAATCGAGCACGTAATAAGTGACGAAACCATGCAGGCTATAAAAAATTATATCAACCAATAAGAAAAGCACCGTCAAAGACGGTGCTTTTTATTATTGTGCTTTAAGTTTTTCCTGCTTTGCGATTTCACGAGCACTGGTTTTTCCTTCAGGTTTAATATCCCCTGCTTTAAGGAGTGCCTGCTTTGTTAAGAACGGACCCACGAGTTCATATACAAGAACCGAGAACAACGTAAGGTTAGCCACAATGGTGCCAACCTCGCCAAGGCTTTCTGCCTTGATAGCCATTCCCAGGGCAACACCGGCCTGTGGAAAAAGCGTTATGCCTAAATATTTAACTATGTGATCATCGCACTTAACCGCCTTGGCGCTCATAAACGCACCTAAATATTTACCTATGCAACGGGAAATAATGTAAACAGCGCCAATAAGCACAATTATCGAATCGGTAAATACAGAAAGCTCGAGTTCTGCACCGCTTAAAACAAAGAACAGAATAAATAGCGGTGCAGTCCAACGGTCAACACGGTCCATAAGTTCCTCGGAGAAATCACAAGTATTACAGAATACGGTTCCGAGCATCATACAAACAAGCAAAGAAGAGAATGCAACATGCACCCCGCCAATTTCAAGCTTTAACATGGAGAGTGCTACCGTTACCAGAACGAAGGTTACAGACATTGATAAACGCTTTGATTTCGAATGAAAGAATCTCTCGAAATAAGTAAAGAACAATCCCATAAGGAAACCGAGCAGCAAAGATAATACGACCTCTAAAAGCGGTTCGATAACAACAGATAAAACATCGATGCTACCTGCGATTAAAGCCTTGGCTACACCAAAAGAAACTGCAAACAGCACAAGACCAACCGCATCATCAATTGCAACTATCGGCAACAGAATATCGGTGAGCGGACCCTTGGCTTTATACTGCCTTACAACCATAAGCGTTGCCGCAGGCGCAGTTGCGGATGCCACAGCACCCATAACGATTGCCGTGGGTAATGGAAGCTTATCAGGCATTAGAAAATGAAGTCCGATAAGCACCGCATCTACAACCACGGTGGTAAACACAGCCTGAGTTATGCCCACAACCGTTGCTTGACGACCCGTTTTTTTTAGCTGTGATAAACGGAACTCGTTGCCGATGGAAAATGCAATAAAGCCCAGTGCTACGTCGCACAAGACAGAATAGCTATCCACGTCCTTCGTATCGACAAATCCCAAACCACTAATATCGAGTGAGCCTAAAACGTAAGGTCCCACAAGAATACCGGCAACCAAATAAGCGGTTACTGCAGGTAAGGATAACTTCTTGGCAAGACGCGAAAGCATAAGTCCTGCAAACAAAGAAACCGACAGACTAAGCAAAAAATGCATATTACTGTCTAATATGATTTTCATAAACTCATCCCTTTAGAATTATTCAACCAGATAATTCTATTCCCGAAATGCCGATATGTCAAGTGCAAAAAAGCCCCTATGCGTTTCGCATAAGGACTTTTTTATTACTCGCCAAACGGGAAATCAAATTCCTCAGTATAGTTTTCTTTGTTTTCTTTGCCGGAAGCAGTTTTAGAATAGCTCGAACTGCCCTTATCCGCTAAAAGCTCAGCAGTGACCGTTCGTGTTTTACCCTTGGAATCAAGAATAACAAGCGTTAAGGTATCACCCGGATTGCTGGAATCAATAATATCCAGCATAACGTTTGCGTCGGTTATCTTTTCGCCGTTAACCTCGATAATTATATCTCCCTCAACGACCTTACCGTATAAATCGCTGGTTTTATCAACCGTGGCGATATAAAGACCTGTTGTCATATCAGATACCTCGGCGGTTAAGGCGTCTATCTCAGTATAGGAAATTCCAAGTTTAGCTCTGCCTGCAACGTATCCGTTTTTGATGAGCGAATCGGCAACCGACTTTGCAATATCCATAGGAACCGCAAAGCCCATACCCTCATATTCGGTGCTGGCAAGTTTGTAGGACGTGATGCCTACAACCTGACCATACATATTAAGCAACGCACCTCCCGAACTGCCGGGATTTATAGCAGTATCGGTTTGAATAAATTTCATGGTATAGCTGGAGGTTGCAGAAGAACGGCGGCCAAGAGCCGAAACGTATCCACCCGTGAGGTTATTTGCCGTATCCGCACCCGTGGGTCTTCCGATAGCAACCAGCGGCTCGCCGATATAAAGCTCATCAGGATTTCCAAACTCGGCAGGTGTGAGTTTAACCTTATCGGTTACCTTGATTACGGCAATATCCGTTCGGGTATCGCCTGCCACGTATTCTGCAGAGTATATTTTTCCATCCGAGGTGTATACCTTGAATTTTGCAGCAGCCACACCATCATAAATATGATCATTGGTTATGATATAACCATCCTCCGAACATACAACTCCGCTGGCAGAAGACAACACTGTATCGTTATACGTGTATATGCCTACTATGGAGAGGTCGGCTTTCTCATAAACCTGAGCTGCGGTGAGCATATCGGTATCAACCGGTTTAGCCGATAAATCAACGCTAATTGGTTTTCTTGAGCTTACTTCCCTTTGCCTGCCAAAACAATATCCCGCAGTCATAGATCCGCATATTAAAACTATAGCAGCCATAACTAACGCAAATACTTTTAGCCCCTTTTTGCTATAGCTGGTATCAGCTTTATCAATATCCATCTCGATGGTCGGCACGACCTCGTGGTACGGTTTATAAACATATGGTTCATCAACCCGAGCATCAGGTGCTGCGGTATCCTCATATGCCGGTTCTTCATTAGGCATTTCTTCAGTAGAAGAAATGTCCTCCCGTTCCGCAGCCTCAAACTTTAAGGGTTCTTCTTCCATGCCGCCGTTAGGAATATTTTCTTCGTTCATTATTTTTTCTCCTTTGAGTGGTTATCGCTAAGTGTAAAACGAAACTCGGTATATTCACCCAGTTTCGAATCGGCAAAGATTGTGCCACCATGTATATCAATAATGGTTTTAGAAATATATAGACCGAGTCCCGTTCCGTTCTTATTGGCAGAACGAGATTTATCAGCCTTATAAAAACGGTCAAAAATAAACTTGAGATCGTTTTTCTCAATGTGGCTTCCAGTATTTCTAATTGAAAAAGTTACCTTGCCGTTTTCTTCAGTTATAGAAAAATCAATAACGCCGTTTTCGTTAGTAAACTTTATCGCATTATCCACAAGATTAAATATAACCTGATAGATAAGGTCATAGTCCGCCGTGACAACAACGCCATCCTCTTCCAAGCCGCGAATATCAACGTCCTTATCGGATATTCTGCGATTCTGCGAAACAACTACGTTTCTTGCAACCTTCACAATATCAAATTTGGTGGGGTTGATTTTTTGTTCACCCGATTCAAGTTTTGCAAGACACAGCATAGCTTCAACCAATCTTGATAAACGCTTTATTTCTTCGGAAACAATGCTCAAATAGTGTTTTTGTGTGTCACCGTCTATGGTGCCATCCAAAATCGCATCAATGAAGCCACCTATCGTAGTCATGGGTGTGCGCAATTCATGAGAAACGTTTGCAATAAAGCTGCGACGCATACCCTCAAGCTGCGCCAGCGAATTGGTCATATTATTAAATGAGATGGATAACTCTCCTATCTCATCATCAGATATTACGGGTATTCTTCTTGAAAAATCACCCCTTGCCATTCGCTTTGCCGCATCAGACATCTGTCTTAATGGTTTTACAAGACGATAAGACATTACGTATCCTGCTATTAGCATTATGAACATGGGAACAACAGCCGCAAACAAATATATTCTCAATAAATTCTTAAAGAAAAACTGCGGTTGCGATGAAGGCGCAGATGAAAATACAGCGCCAATAACCTCATCATCTACCGTTATGGGCATTGCAGTTGTGAAACAACTATCGTTATCATAGAATCCACCAAGCATTCCACTCTCGGAATAGGTGGAAGCGAGCGCTTTTGCCATTATTCCTGACGGCAATAGTTTTCTGCTCAAAGCACAACTGCCATTCATGGTATAGGCTTCGCAACCGCAAACAATTATTTTACCGCTTCTGTCCGCAATAAATATCTCCGCATCCGAGGTTTTTGAAAGAGCACTTACCATTCCTGAAAGCATTTCGCTTTCGAAATAATCGTTATGCGCCACCTCTACTATCGCATTGCAGTTTTCTATTAGTGTTTCTCGTTTATCGTTAACAAGATAGTTTATAACAACGAAGCCGAGAATCGTGGACAAAAAAGTTATACCCACAAGAAAAATAGCAGCGTTAGTCAAAAAGAACTTTTTAAAAAGCCTTGAATTCATATAAAACTATTTTACCTCAAACTTATATCCTACGCCCCATACGGTTTTAAGGGACCACTCATCGGATACACCCTCAAGCTTTTCACGCAAGCGCTTTACGTGAACGTCTACCGTGCGCGAATCGCCGTAATAATCGAAGCCCCAAACCTCATCCAGAAGCTGGTCGCGAGTGTATACCCTATTGGGATTACTTGCCAAGTGATAAATAAGCTCCAATTCCTTGGGAGGAGTATCAACACTTGTGCCGTTAACTACCAATTCATAGTTTGTGAGGTTTATGGAAAGTTTATCAAACCTAACCTCCTTAACCTCGTTTGCTGAATCGGGGGAGGAACGTCTGAGCACCGCTTTAACGCGAGCAACTACCTCTTTGGCATCAAACGGCTTGGTAACGTAATCATCAGCACCGAGCTCAAGTCCCAATATTTTATCAAAGGTTTCGCCCTTAGCTGTAGTCATAATAATCGGAACGTTTGATTCCTTTCTAATGGCGCGGCAAACCTGCCAACCATCAAGTTTCGGAAGCATTATATCCAACAAGATTAAGTCTGGCGAACCTTCAAGTGCATATTTCAGCGCAGATTCACCATCATTACAAACGGCAGTATCAAAGTTTTCCTTGGTTAGGTAAAGTCTTAAAAGTTCACAGATATTAACGTCATCGTCAACTATAAGTATCTTCTTGTTAGCCAAAGCAATCATCTCCTTGGGAATATAATACACTCAATATTATAAATGTTTATTAATAGTTTGTGAATAATCTTTTTATAAGTCAAAGAAAACCGCCTTGGAAACCAAGGCGGTCGGAAAACAAAAAAACTTAAAAATTATTAGTTGTTCTCGTTTTCTGCTTCTTTCATCTTTGCGAAGCATTCGCTGCAGTATACCGGACGATCCTCACGGGGAGCGAACGGAACGCGTGCTACACCACCGCATGCGTTGCAAACAGCCTCGTGCATTTCGCGAGGAGCTCTGCCTGCATTTTTACGCTTGTCGCGGCAAGGTTTGCAACGCTGGGGTTCGTTTTCGAAGCCTTTTTCAGCATAGAACTCCTGCTCTCTTGCCGAGAAAACAAACTCCTCTCCGCAGTCCTTGCATACTAATGTTTTGTCTTCAAACATTTTCTGTACCTCTCTCAATTGGTTTTTGCCCCGGACGGAATCGCACCGACATCTTTGAGAACAACGCTCTTCTAATTAAGCTACTTGGGCATATATTAACGGCAATTCGCCGTTATAGATGGCTTAGTTTGTTTCTGATACGATATAACGCGTTGTTCACAGTCTTTTCAGACACAGAAAGCGCACAAGCTGTATCAGCCACACTGAAATTATGGAGATATAACATAAGCGTTTTATATTCAAGCTTGGAAAGCTGAGTTCTCAAATCGCGATTAAGATCCGAAGCGGTTTCGGTTTCAATGAGCATTTCTTCCGGCGTTTGCGATACGGCAACGTCCGAAACATCATCCAAACGGATAAGCTTGTCCTTAGGAATACGCTTTTTTCGTGAAACAGCCCGAACCTCGGAGATAAGTGCACGATCAACACAAAGGCGAGCAAAAGTTGAAAAGGAAGATGCATCAGGATCAAAAGCTCGAATGCACTGGTACAGAGCTATGATTCCCTCCTGCATAAGATCTTCCATCTCGATAGCGCCGTTATAAAAAGCAAGTGCTCTTGATTTTATCAGCCCGGTATAACGCTGAAGTAAAATAACGCCAGCGTCACTATCGCCCTCTTTAGCCATAACCGCCAAATCGGTATCTGATATTTTTTTGTATTTTTCGACAAAACTTATACCCAAAATAACACCAAGATAATATAAAATTAACTAAACTCATAATACATTATATTTTGCAAAAAGTCAAGAATTTTAAAAAATTCTCCGTTTTATACAATTTGAACGCTTCAAGTTATGCAATTTAAACTGTAAAAAATGTATAGCATTTGAGTTGACATTCCTTTTATCGTGGGGTATCATTATTATGAGGATATTCTTCAAATAATAATCATCGGGAGGAATTGTTTTGAACGAAAAATATGAGCTTTGGTTAAAGCACGCCACAGCCGATGCGGACATAGTTGCAGAACTCAATGCCATTAAGGACGACGATGAGGCTATAAACGACAGATTTTATAAAGATCTTGCCTTTGGAACAGGCGGTTTGCGCGGTGTTATCGGAGCCGGAACCAACCGCATGAATATATATACAGTTGGACGTGCAACACAGGGCCTTGCAGAATACGTTAATTCTGTTTCCAAAAACGGCAGCGTTGCCATTGCATATGATAGCAGAATCAAATCCGATACCTTTGCAAAGCATTCAGCAGCTATTCTTGCTGCTAACGGAATAAAGGTTTATATTTATCCCGAGCTTATGCCCACTCCCATGCTTTC
>JAZOPP010000101.1:0-10421 GCA_045655625.1 Acutalibacteraceae bacterium | reverse complement strand
CTTTCTGCCTCCCTGCGGCGGAACGTTGGATACCGTTCCCTCTAAAATCTTGAGCAGAGCCTGCTGAACGCCCTCACCGCTTACGTCGCGCGTGATGCTGGCGTTTTCGCTCTTGCGGGCGATTTTATCGATTTCATCAACGTAGATAATGCCCTTTTCGGCACGCTCAATATCGAAATCTGCCGCCTGAATGAGGCGAAGCAGAATATTCTCAACGTCCTCGCCAACGTAGCCCGCCTCGGTTAAGGTGGTGGCATCGGTTATGGCAATCGGCACGTCTAAAATCTTGGCAAGAGTTTGCGCCAAAAGCGTTTTGCCCACGCCGGTGGGACCGAGCATAAGCACGTTGCTTTTTGTGAGCTCAACGCCATCCTCAGGCTCGCTCGTGATGCGCTTATAGTGATTATAAACGGCAACCGAGAGAGCGATTTTGGCATCGTCCTGCCCTATTACGTATTCATCGAGCTTTTCTTTTATCTCGCGCGGAGTTAAAAGGCTAAACTCTTCGCTTTTTTTCTTATCTCTGCGGCTGGGAATAGGCTCATCAAATATGAGCGAGCTACAAAACTCAACGCACTGGTCGCAGATATATACGCCGGGGCCCTCAACAAGGCGAGAGACCTCCTCCTGCGTTTTGCCGCAGAAGGAACAGCGAATTTCCTTTTCGTTATTATTAGCCATAACTTCCTCTTATCGCTTGGTTATTACCTTATCAACAAGGCCGTAGTTGGCGGCTTCTTCTGCCGACATGAAGTTATCTCTCTCGGTATCGCGGCGGATTTCCTCGATGGGACGGCCGGTTCTTTCCGCAAGGATAGTGTTGATATTCTCGCGAATCTTCTCAATATGCTTGGCATGGATGAGAATATCGCTTGCCTGACCCTCGGCACTGCCTAAGGGCTGGTGTATCATAATTTCGCTGTTGGGCAGTGCATAGCGCTTGCCCTTTGCGCCTGCGGCGAGCAGGAATGCGCCCATGCTGGCAGCCATACCAACGCAGATGGTGCTAACGTCGCACTTGATATACTGCATGGTATCATAAATTGCCATACCTGCCGAAACGCTGCCACCGGGGCTGCTGATATAAAAGCTGATATCCTTATCGGGGTCCTGACCCTCTAAAAAGAGCATCTGGGCGATGATAAGGCTTGCGGTGGTGTTATCTACCTGGTCGTTAAGCATAATGATGCGGTCGTTAAGCAGGCGGGAGAAAATATCATAAGAACGCTCTCCGCGACTGGTCTGCTCAATTACGTAAGGAACAAAACTCATATCCATAATTTACCTCCTGTGATGATATTATGCTCATAAAAAACGATTTATAATCGACTAAATGGCAGGGGTTTCCTCCTGCCATTTTAAAAAATTAGTCTTCCTTTTTCTCTGCTGTCTTCTTAGCGGCGGGCTTTTTAGCAGCCGGCTTCTTGGCAGCGGTTGTGGTGGTCTTCTTTGCGGCGGTGGAAGTGGTCTTCTTAGCGGCAGGCTTCTTGGCAGCCGGCTTTTCGGACTTCTTCTCAACGTCGGTTACAACGGCGGTGGACTTAACAAGCTCAAGTGCCTTGGTAACAGCGAGATCCTTCTTGATTTCCTTTACGGGAACTGCGCTCTTAACCTGCTCCTCGCTAACACCGTATGCCTCTGCCATCTTGGTGATTTCAGCAGCAACGTCCTCATCGCTTACCTCGATATTCTCGAGCTTTACGATGGTCTCAAGGGCTAAGCGCATTTTAACCTGCTTCTCAGCCTGGGGACGGAAGGATGCCTTGAAATCATCGGCATTGGTGTTCATATACTGGAGATAGGTATCAAGGTTTAAGCCCTGCATCTGCAGACGATATGCGAAATCCTGCAGGCTCTGGTTGCAGCGAGACTCGATCATAGCATCGGGAAGGTCGACCTTCATGCCGTCAACTATCTGATCAACGAGATCGTTCTCAACGGCTTCGTCAGCGTGATGGGTCTTGTGCTCGAGCTGATGCTTCTTGATATCCTCTTTAAGCTCAGCGATGGTATCAAACTCGGATACGTCCTTTGCGAACTCATCATCAATTGCGGGAAGCTCACGCTTTTTGATCTCGTGAAGCTTTACCTTAAATACAGCAGCCTTGCCCTTGAGCTCCTCTGCCTGATAATCCTCGGGGAAGGTTACGTTAACATCGAACTCTTCGCCTGCAGTGTGACCTGCTACCTGCTCCTCAAAGCCGGGAATGAACTGACCCGAGCCTAAGGTGAGAGAATAGGACTCGCCCTTGCCGCCCTCGAATGCTACGCCATCAACGAAGCCCTCGAAATCGATAACTGCGATATCCTCAAGTGCTGCTGCGCGATCCTCAACAGCTACCATACGTGCGTTGCGGTTTGCCATCTGGTTAAGCCCAGCGCCAACCTCCTCATCGGTTCCAACGGGGGTGATGCGCTCAGCCTTAAGGCCCTTATACTCGCCGAGGGTTGCCTCGGGAACTACGGTTAAGGTTACCTTGAAATCAACGCCATCCTGCTTGGAGATGGAAACCAAATCGAAATCCATCTTATCATCAACGATCTCAATGCCTGCTTCCTCGGCTGCTGCCTCGAGAGCATCGGAATAGAGAAGGTTTAAAGCATCCTCAAAAAATACCGATTCGCCATACATCTTTTCGATGAGGTAAAGCGGTGCCTTACCCTTGCGGAATCCGGGGATGGAAATTTTCTTGCCTTCCTTTTTGTAGACCTTTGTTATAGCGTCGCAGAAGGTTGCTCCATCGATTAAAATTTCGAGCTCATATCTGCCGCCATCAACCTTTTTTGCTTCTTTTAAACTCATTTTATTACCTCCGAGATAATCATTCCATACTAATATAGCACAGTCTTTCCAATTTTTCCATATTTTTTTAAAAATTTTTCAAATATATATATTTAAACTATTAACATGGGGCAAAAATCAATGCAATCTGCCGATAAAAGTTTAAATTCGACACCATCGTGCTCACTTTTTGCGTTGTGAAAGCCTGAGCCGTGAATGTGGCCGTGATAAACGCGGGTGACGTTATATTTTTTAATAATCGAGAAAATTTCCTCGCAAATCCATTCGCCGTAAACGGGAGGATAATGGGTGAACACCACTACCCTTTTGCCGGTTTCGAGCGCAGCTTTTATTGAGGTTTCGAGGCGACCCGCCTCACGCAGCACTACCTTATTTTCGGCACCTAAATCATAAAACCAGCCGCGGGTTCCGCAAATGGCGAAATCCTCAACAACGGCGGCGTTATTAAAAACGAAAGAAATAGTATCAAACTGATTTCTTTCTAAAAATTCGGTTAGTTTTTTTGAGGTGGACCACCAAAGATCGTGGTTGCCTTTGAAAATTATTTTTTTGCCCGGCAGCGCATTTAAAAAAGCGAAATCCGCCACAGCCTCATCAAGTGACATTGCCCAGGATATATCGCCGGGAATAACCACGGTATCCTCCGCTTTTACTATGCGGCGCCAATTTTTCTCTATTCGGTTTTGATAATCCTCCCAGCCGCGAAAAACATCCATTGGCTTGTCCGCGGATAGGGATAGATGCAGGTCTGAAATTGCATATAAAGACATAATTTATCTCCCTATATTTTCAAAGAATACGCGCATAATAAGTGTGACCGAGGTGGTCGAAATTTTTTATTGGAGGACAGGAAAAATGATGAACGACAATAACGTTATAAACGGCATTAAATGCAACGTTGAGAGCTGCGTTTACCATTCGAGCGAGGACCGCTGCCACGCAGGACACATAACCGTTGGCGGCGACCGCCGCGCATGTGAGTGCTGCGAGACCGAATGCAACACCTTTAAGCCAAAAAACTAAGGCTCTAAAATGCCAACATTGCCCCGTCGAATCGACGGGGCAGTTGTTTTATATACCAAGATATTTGCAGATAGCGGCGCGCATTTCATCGCGGTCGATAACCTCGCCGAAACGGCGGGTCTTACCCTTGAGTGCTTCAATAGGCTCGGGGATATCGGTTGCGGTTATTACCGAGAGCTTATCGTTTTTGGCGAAATCATCCTCGGGGATATCGGCGCCGAATGCCGAAAGCACGCTGTTTGCGAACTTATAGGGGCTTGCAGTGGAGGCGATTAAAACGGGTGTGGTATCGCCTACTGCTTCGCGGTATTTCTTATAAACCGAGAAGGCTACCGCAGTGTGGGTATCCATAAGATAGCCATATTCATCATAAACGTCCTTGATGGTGGCAAGGGTTTCCTCATCGGTGGCACAGCCGCCAACGAAATGCTCGGTCATCTTTGCCTTAACCTCATCCGATACAGTGAACTTGCCGGTTTCTTTAAGCTGCTTCTGCCAAGTGGCTACCTGATTATCATCGCCGCAGAGCATATAAAGCATACGCTCGAGGTTGCTCGAGATGAGAATATCCATCGAGGGGGAAATGGTGGTGTAGAAATCGCGGTTGCGGTCATACACGCCGGTGTTTATGAAATCGGTGAGAACGTTATTGGAGTTGGAAGCGCAGATAAGCTTCTTTATCGGAATGCCCATCTGCTTTGCATAATATGCGGCAAGAATGTTGCCGAAGTTGCCGGTGGGAACAACTACGTTAAACTCGTTATCGGCGTTGTTGCCGTCGGCGAGCATATCGCAATATGCCGATACGTAATAAACTATCTGCGGAACGAGGCGACCCCAGTTGATGGAGTTGGCACTCGAGAAGTTATAGCCTGCATCGGATAGCTTTTTATTCATTTCGGCATCGGTGAATATTTCCTTAACGCGGCTCTGCGCATCATCGAAGTTGCCCTTAATGGCGCAAACGCAAACGTTTTCGCCCTCCTGGGTATCCATCTGCAGCTTCTGCATGGAGCTTACGCCCTCGCTGGGATAGAAAACGATGATATCGGTGTTTTCAACGTCACGGAAGCCTTCGAGTGCTGCCTTGCCGGTATCGCCAGAGGTGGCAACCAAGATTACGGTTTTTCCGGCACCGACCTTTTTAGAGGAGGTGGTGAGCAACCACGGAAGCAGCTGTAAAGCTAAATCCTTAAACGCACAGGTGGGACCGTGCCAAAGCTCTAAAATCGAGATATCGGAGCCGAGCACCGAGATGGGGGCAGGCTGCTCGTTTTCGAAAGAGCCGGTATATGCACCCTCAACGCAGGCGGTTATCTCCTCATCGGTGAAATCGGTTAAAAACTTGGAGAGCACCAGTCGAGCGCGCTCCTTATAGCTGGAAACCTTGAGCACTTCAAGCTCCTCGGCGGTGATGGCAGGGATGCTCTCGGGCAGGAAAAGACCCCCATCGGCCGAGATACCGAGGCTTATTGCCTTAGCAGCGCTGACCTTTTCGTTTTTGTTTCTGGTGCTGATGTAGTTCATTTTTTAATCACTCCGTTTGATTTAACAAGGCGCAGAAAAAATCCTGCGCGTTTTTATAGAAAAGCTTATGAAGCAATATATCATCTAAGCCTTTATCTCGCAGATAGTTATATAATACAGCCATTTTATCCACCGAGTCAAGTGTTTTATCCATTTTTGCGCCATCAAAATCGGTTCCGATGGCTATATAGTCCTCAAGGCCCATAAAAAGCAGATGGCAAAGTTGGGAATAGAACGCCTCAAAAACGTTACCGTCACCCAAAAATGCAGGATAAAGACAAAGCCCTATTATGCCTCCTTTTCGGGCGAGGGCGAGGATTTGCTCATCGGTCATATTGCGGCGCACGTGGCAGATGCTTCGGCAACAGGAATGGGTGGCGAGCGGATGCTTTGCCTCCTCGAGCACGGCAGAAAAACTGCAGTCACACAAATGGGACATATCGACCGCCATATGAAGCTCGTTCATACGCCGCACGACCTGCTTGCCGAACGGGGTGAACTCCCCTGCCGTGTTGGCACCGCCCGCTATTTTATTTTTGCCGTTCCAGGTGAGGGTTATTACCCTGATGCCGTCCGAAAACAGCCTATCGACGTCCTCGATTTCCTCTATCGGGGCGCCGCCCTCAAGCGAGAGCATTATGGCGGTTTTTTCCTGAAGCTCGGCGGCAGTTGCGGCGATTTTCACCTGCTCTTTAAAATGATTCAGCACCGCGCTATATCGCCCTTTGGGGTCCTTATGCTCATCGGGCACCCAAATAGCGCAAAGCTGCCTCCAATTATCAAAAACGGAGGCCTTTTGCAGCGTTACTGCAAGGTCTCCGTCGGTAAAGCTTTGATTTCTTTTATAGGATTCAAAGGGTGAATCCGAATGCAGATCAAAAAAATCCATGCTACCCCTCCGGACTGAACGCGTTTTCTAAATAATCGATTTTATATTCCTCGCGTCCACCCTCGGTGCAGACAGTGATTTGTGCAACGTCGAATCTCGGCTGCAGCTCGCAGAACGAGCGAGAGAGATAGGTGTTTGCCGTCATTATGATTTTTTGCTGCTTGATACGGTCAACCGCGGCGGCAGGAGAAACCATGGCTCCCTTTTCGCGCGTTTTGACCTCCACAAATAATATATATTGCTCATTCTCGGCAATAATGTCTATTTCACCGAAGCGGCTGTGGAAATTCCGCTCGGTTATTATAAAGCCCTTTTCCTTTAGGTATTTCGCGGTCAGGTCTTCGCCCGTGAATCCCCTTTTTGCGCTCTTCCTCATTTTATGTTTTTAAGGAAGCTCATTCGGTGCAACGGACAGGGGCCAAACTGTTTTATCAGCGCGATATGCTCGGCTGTTCCGTAGCCCTTGTGCTTAAGAAAATTATACTGAGGATACTGCTTATCATACTCGACCATAAGGCGGTCTCTCGACACCTTGGCAAGCACGCTCGCGGCGGCGATGGACTGACTTTTGGCATCACCCTTTATAACTGTTTCGCAGGGAATTTTTATATCTCTCGGAACGCGGTTACCGTCGATAAGTGCGAAATCGGCAACGGGGGTTAGTCCCTCTATCGCGCGGTTCATGGCGATATAGGTTGCCTCCAAAATATTATGCTCCTCGATTTCATCCACGTCGGCGAATGCAACACAGTAGGCTATGGCTTTTTCTATTATCTCGGGGAAAAGCTTTTCGCGCTTTTTCTCCGAGAGCTTTTTGGAATCGTTAAGTCCCTCGATAACGCAATTTTCGGGCAGAATTACTGCGGCGGCACAAACCGGTCCCATAAGCGGACCGCGGCCTGCCTCATCTACTCCGCAGACCATTGAAAATCCTTTTTCTTTTGCTGCGTTTTCATAAGAAAAATCGGGCATACTTACACCTCCAGCGTTATTCTGCCGAGCTTTTGGGTGCGGAATTCGGATAAAATCATATTGGCGGCACGCAGGGTATCGCCCTCGCCTCCGCGAATGACCATTCCGCGCTTGCGAGCAACCTCGCACAGCATATCATAAGAATCGCCTTTTTGTATCTTATAGCGTTCTTCAAGCACGGGCATATAGCGCTCGGAGAGGTTTTCAAGCAATCGCATTGCGAGCCACTCGGTATCCAGCACCTCATCCTTTACGGCGCCCGTAAACGCCAGCTTTTCGCCTACATCCTTATCATCGAATTTAGGCCAGAGAACACCGGGGGTATCGAGCAATTCGAGCTCGTTATCGATTTTAAACCACTGATTTCCGCGGGTTACACCGGGACGGTCCTCAACCTTGGCGCGTGCTCCGCCTGCCATTCGGTTGATAAAAGAGGATTTGCCCACGTTGGGAATGCCCACCACCATAACGCGCAGCGGCTTGCCTACCATTCCCTTTTTGCGATAAGCCTCGAGCTTATCGGCAAGCAGCTCCTTAACGGAATTTTTGAACACGTTGAGGCCTTTGCCACTCTTGCAGTCGACAGCGATGGCAAGTGCGCCCTCCTCACGGAAGCGGTTTATCCAGCGCTCGGTAGCGGCAGGGTCTGCCATATCGCATTTATTAAGTAAAACTATGCGCGGTTTATTTGCAATAATACCTGCCAACTCCGGATTACGGCTGCTGGCAGGTATTCTTGAATCGACTATTTCAGCAACCGCGTCTACTAAATTCAAGCTTTCCTGCACCTTGCGGCGGGTTTTCGCCATGTGGCCCGGGAACCATTGAATGTTTTGCGCTTCGCTCATTAGTTTATTCCTCCCATTTTCTTGAAGGGGAAAATTCTATAGACCGCCTTGCCGAGGATATAGCGAGTATCGATCATGCCGTTATCACCAATGCGGGAAGAACGGCTATCGAGCGAGTTCTGGCGGTTATCGCCCAGAACAAACACGCAATCATCAGGCACGCGGGTAGGAAAATCAATTTCATCATCGAGATGATTGATGGCGGGGTTTTTAGTATAGTCCTCCTCAAGGGCGATGCCATCAACGTAAACCGTTCCGTTTTCATCAATGTTTACTGTTTGACCCTCGGTTGCAATAACGCGCTTTATGATAGGCTCGGCATATAAGCCGGGTTCTGAGGAATTATCGGTATTGCGCGAGATTACGACTATATCACCCTGCTTTGGGGTATAGAACATATTGGAGATTATCACCTTTTCGCCGCCGTGGAGAGTGTTTTCCATTGATTCACCATCGATGGTTACAACACGGAAGAAAAAGGTGAAAATAAGCACAACGGCGATGACCGAGACGACCAAAACGTCCAGCCATTCGAAAATCTCTGTTTTTAAGCCTTTAGGGGGCTTCTCATCAAGCTCACCCGTTTCGCCGTAGGCATAATAGTAATCCATTGTTTCACCTTCAATTAAAAAGCAAAAAAGGGGGCGTTTGCTCCCCCTTTTTGACTTAACCTATCTGCTCTTTTACCTTGGCAGCCTTACCAACGCGATCACGCAGATAATAAAGCTTTGCTCTGCGGATACGACCGTTTCTAACAAGCTCAACCTTGGCAACGTTGGGAGAATGTACCGGGAATACACGCTCAACACCTACGCCATAGGATACACGACGAACGGTGAAGGTTTCAGCAATGCCGCTGTTATTCTTAGCGATAACAGTTCCCTCAAATACCTGAATTCTCTCGCGCTCGCCTTCACGAATCTTAACGTGAACACGAACAGTAGAACCGATGTTTACTACAGGAGCATCTTCACGAAGCTGGCCTGCAGTGAGATTCTTGATAGCGTCCATTATTTTTCCTCCTTAATAATATGAGGCGTTCATACCCAAAAATGATGACAGAGGACCGCCCGCTTCAATGTCGAATTTCGGCATAAAGACCGTCTGTAAGGAACAGACGAATTCAAATGCTCAAGTATTCTACCATAAAGCAAATAAAAAATCAAGCACTTTTTTTGCTCCGTGAAATATTATATTGCTTTTTTGTCGGTAATATAATATAATAACCCTAAATTGAGGGTACTTCACAGCGATTGCGGAGGACCTTTTATGCAAATATTCTTAGCCGTTTTTCTCTTTTTGCTCGGAATTTTATTCACCGTTCGCGGTGGCGATAGCTTTGTTGGCGCGGCAAGCCGCATATCTGAAATTTTCGCGGTGCCTAAGTTTATAATAGGTGCTACGGTGGTTTCGCTCGCTACCACGCTTCCCGAGTTGCTCGTGTCGCTTCTGGCCGCCGCCGATGGAAAAACCGAGATGGCTATAGGCAACGCGGTGGGCTCGGTTAGTGCCAACACGGGGCTTATCCTTGCGATTTCGCTTATATTTATGCCGCCCCACGGCATAAGGAAAATGGCGTTTAAGTTTATTTTGCTGCTATGCTCTTCCCTATCGCTTTTGGTTTTCTCGTTATCGGGAAGACTGCTACCTATCGGTTGCGCGGCGCTCGTTTTGTGCTTTATGGTTTTCATTTTCGATAACGTTAAAGCCGCTAAAACTTCTTCCTTTAATGAGCCGCAGCCCGAGGGCGAGGGTTTGCTTTTCTCGGTTTTTCGATTTTTAGTGGGCGCTTCGGCAATAGTGATAGGTGCCAAGCTTTTGGTTGATAACGCATCATCACTCGCAAGAATTTTTGGAATAAGCGAAGCCGTTATTGCCACAACGGTGCTGGCAATCGGCACATCGCTGCCCGAACTTACCACAACGCTCTGCGCTATTAAGAGACGCGAGGCATCGCTCTCAATTGGCAACGTGTTGGGCGCAAATATAATCGATTTAACGGTTATTTTGCCTGCGTGCTCTTTTCTCTCGGGTAAACCGCTTCCCGTTTCCGAGCGCGGCGCGTTTTTCGATATGGGCGCCTGCTTTATAATAATATGCATAGCGGCAATTCCGGCGCTTTGGCGCGGCCGCCTTGGCAAAACTCAAGGCTTTATGCTGCTGCTTGCCTATATATTTTATATCGGTTTAACCATCTTTTAATTTTATTTAAGGAGTGTAAAAAACGTATGGACAAATTACTTAACCTGCTTGAAAAGGATGCTCGACTCACACCTGCGCAGATCGCGGTTATGACTCAGCGTGATGAGGGCGATATTAAAAACGCCATTAAGGAATATGAGAAAAACGGCACCATCTT
>JAZOPP010000100.1:0-5100 GCA_045655625.1 Acutalibacteraceae bacterium | reverse complement strand
GCCCTTAACCCTTGTCTTCCTAAGACCGCTTGGCCTCCGACTTTTCTTGAAAAGCTCAAGAGTGATGGCGTTTATGATGAAGCAGGCGGAAAAGCGTATCTTTCGCTTTTGGCTCAGGCTGTTCCGTCCTCCGCCAACATTCTTACATATGTGAGCATAATACGCGATCGTTATTATGCCCGTTCTCTTATGGTGGCGGCTCAGAAGATTATCAAGGACGTTGAGGAAAACGCAAAACCCTCCTCCGAACTTATCGATGCTGCTGAGCAGAGTATTTTCGATATTCGTGAGGGTATTGATTTTACAGGACTTACCCACATTAAGGATGTTATCACAGGGGAGACCTATGATCGTTTAACCAAGATTAATGATCCTGAGACCCGAAACGATTATATCGGTATTCCTACGGGAATTTCGGCGCTGGATAGGGTAATAACAGGCCTTAACAAATCCGACCTTATCATTCTTGGCGCCCGTCCCGGCATGGGTAAAACCTCGTTCGCACTTAATATTGCGCGTAATGTTGCTATGAATGCAGGCAAAACGGTTTGCTTCTTCAGCCTTGAGATGAGCCGCGATCAGTTGGCTCAGCGTATGCTTTCGGCGGAGGCTGCAATCGAGAGCCAAAAACTTCGCACGGGTGACCTTTCTGAAGATGAGTGGACAAGATTATTGAGCGCAGGTGAAAACTTATCTAAGGCTAATATTTACTTTGATGAGAGCGCCGGCATAACCGTTCCCGAAATGCGTGCTAAGCTGCAGCGAATGAAGAAGGTTGACCTTGTAATTATCGACTATTTGGGACTTATGCATTCACCGCGCCAAAAAGAGAACCGCGTTCAGGAAATTTCTGAAATCACTCGTAGTCTTAAGGTGCTGGCTAAGGATATGCACATACCGATAATCGTGTGTGCACAGCTCTCGCGTGCAACCGAAGGCAAAACCGTTAAATCTCATAAGCCAGGACTTTCCGATCTGCGTGATTCAGGTTCTATCGAGCAGGATGCAGATATCGTTTTATTCCTTTATCGTGAGGCATATTACGATAGCGAAAAGGCTGATGACGCCGATCGCAGCGATCAAACCAAGGCGGTATGTATGGTTGCTAAGAACCGTCACGGCTCCATCGAAGAGATACCGCTGCATTGGGATGGCGCACATACAAGGTTTACTTCACAGGATGTGTATCACTAATGCTGGATAAATTTTTATCAGCGATTGATAAGTTTTCTATGCTCAGTGGTCAGAGGCAGGTTACTGTGGCACTATCTGGTGGAGCAGATTCCATGGCGCTTTTGAATATTCTTTATGAAAATCGTGAGCGTTTAGGAATAGAGGTTTTTGCGGCGCATTTAAACCATAAGCTTCGCAGTGCTGAATCCGATAGGGATGAAGCATTTGTGCGGGAACATTGTGCCAAGCTTGGTGTTTCGCTTATCGTTGAGAGTGCAGACGTTGCCGAGTATTCCAAATCGAGCGGCAAGAGCACCGAATTGGCAGCCAGGGAACTGAGATATGAGTTTCTCGATCGCGTAGCAACAGGTGTTATTGCAACGGCACACACTGCTTCGGATAATGCCGAAACAATGCTTATAAACCTTTCTCGCGGCAGTTCGCTTAAAGGACTGTGCGGAATACCTCCCGTGAGGGATAGGTTTATAAGACCGCTCATATTCTGCACACGCGCAGATATAGAAGAATATTGCCTTAAAAACGATATTCCATTCGTTACTGATAGCACTAATCTTACCGATGATTACACTCGCAATAAAATAAGGCATAACGTGGTTCCCGTGTTAAGCGAGATAAATCCTGCATTTTGCGATGCCGTAACAAGGCTTGCGTTATCGCTGGGAGAGGACCAAGCTTTGTTAAGCGAAATTGCCGCAAAAGAATGGGATAATTGCTTTGAGAATGGCGTTTTGAGTGTGTCCGAGGATATTGCTCCTGCAGTTGCAAAGCGGCTTATAGCCCGTTTTTTGGAAGAGGTTGCGCAGTCGTGCGCCGATAGTCTTCATATCAACGAGATATACGACGCGTTGGATAATTACACGGTGCGCAGCATAAGTGGCGGCAAGGCGGTTTCGATAAGGAACAGAAGCATTACCGTTTTTTCTGCCGAAGAACCGGTATTCTATTGCGTGCTGTCGCGAACAATGGATAGAGAAAACTTTGATCTTTCGCTCAAAGTTAACAAATTGTTATTAAATAACGCAATCGACTGTGATAAAATATGTGGCAAAGTTTGGTTGCGTACCCGTGCGGAAGGGGATAGCATAAAGCTTAAGGGCAGGGGAACTAAAAGCCTTAAAAAGCTTTATAATGAAATGAAAATCCCGAAGGCAGCCAGAGAAAATCTTCCCGTGGCTGTAGATGAAGAGGGTGTTGTGTGGGTCTATGGCGCCGGCGTAAGCGAACGCGTCAAGATCGATAAAACATCAAAAAAGATTCTCGTGTTCGATTGTGAACAAAGTGGATAATAATTTTAGCTTTTTTGGGGGATGTTAAATATGCTTAATGATGTTGAAAAAATTCTTTTAACTGAGGAAGAAATTAAAGAAAAGGTAACCGCACTCGGTCGCCAGATTTCCGAGGACTATAAGGGCAAAAATCTTTTGCTCATCAGTGTTCTTAAGGGCTCTATAGTGTTTATGGCTGACCTTATGCGTGCCATAACCATCGATTGCAAGATCGACTTTATGGCTGTTTCCTCATATGGTGCAGGAACACGCAGCTGCGGCACCGTTAAGATCATAAAGGATCTTGATATAAACCTTGAGGGTTATGATCTTCTGGTAGTTGAGGATATTCTCGATTCCGGAAACACGCTTTCGCAGCTTAAGCAGATTCTCTTAAGCCGAAACCCAAAAAGCTTTAAGATTTGCACATTCTTAGACAAGCCCGAGCGACGCACCGCCGAGATCGAAGCCGATTACGTTGGCTTTGTAATTCCCGATGCATTTGTTGTAGGCTATGGACTTGACTATGATGAAAAATATCGTAATTTGCCCAGCTTAGGTGTACTTAAGCCCAGCGTTTACGAGAACTAATCCCCTGAAAGGAAGTGCCCCTTTTTGAAGAAGAACGGAAAAAAAATCATTCTTTTTATCATTATTCCGATAATACTTCTTGTGTCTATTGCCGCTGTAATGTACGGACTCGATAATCAGACTGATAAGAAGTATTACGAAATAGTTGATTTAATCAAGAATAATGAAGTGTCTGAGTATAAACTCAATCTTTACTCGGGCGAACTCAAATACCGCCTGCGTGCGGATAACAAAATGTATACCTATACCGTTGCCGATCCGTCGATATTCTATAATGACGTTAACGAAGCGGTAATGCAGATTTATGAAGAAAATAAGGGAACCGATAAGGCAATAAAGTTCGATTATGAACGCGGAGGAGAAACCTCCTGGATAATGAACTTGCTGCCTACGGTGCTTACGATTGTTGCAGTTATTATTTTCTTCACCTTTATCAGCAAGCGTATGGGTCAGGCTATGGGCGGCGGCGACCGCGCAATGAACGTTGGAAAGGCTCGCATTCGCAAGCAGTCTGATCGCCGTAAGACAACGTTTATTGACGTAGCAGGCGCTGATGAAGAAAAAGAAGAGCTTGCAGAAATAGTTGATTTCCTTAAAAATCCCAAGCGTTTTAACGAGCTTGGCGCAAGAATACCCAAGGGTGTTCTGCTAATGGGTCCTCCCGGAACAGGTAAAACTCTGCTTGCACGTGCAGTTGCAGGCGAGGCGGGAGTTCCGTTCCTTTCCATTTCGGGTTCCGATTTCGTTGAAATGTTTGTTGGTGTTGGTGCTTCGCGCGTTCGCGATCTGTTCGAGGAAGCCAAGAAAAACGCTCCGGCAATAGTGTTTATTGATGAAATTGATGCTGTTGGTCGTCAGCGCGGTGCAGGTCTCGGCGGCGGTAACGATGAACGCGAGCAGACCTTAAACCAGTTACTGGTTGAAATGGATGGCTTTGGTACCAACGAAGGCGTTATCGTAATTGCCGCAACCAACCGTCCCGACATTCTCGACCGTGCGCTTCTCCGTCCCGGCCGTTTTGATCGTCAGATAACCGTAAACTATCCTGACGTTAAGGGAAGAGAAGAAATCTTAAAGGTTCACGCTCGCGGTAAGCCCCTGGGTCCGGACGTAAACCTCAAAACCATAGCTAAATCCACCGCAGGCTTCACAGGTGCTGATCTTGAAAACCTCTTAAATGAGGCTGCATTACTTTCTGCTCGCAAGGGTCTTAAGGCAATAACCGAGGAGCAGATTGAAGAGGCTACCATTAAGGTGGTTATGGGTACCGAGAAGAAATCTCACGTTATCACCGATAAGGATAAGATGATAACCTCTTATCATGAGGCTGGTCACGCCATCGTTTCTTACTTCTTGCCCACACAGGATCCCGTTCATCAGATTTCTATCATACCGCGTGGTATGGCGGCAGGATACACAATGTATCTCCCAACTGAGGAAAAGGGTCACGTATCGCGCGGTCAAATGTTAGAGCAGATTTGCTCGCTGCTTGCAGGTCGTGCTGCTGAACAACTCACGCAGAACGATATCTGCTCCGGCGCATCTAACGATATTGAGCGCGCCACAGAAATTGCTCGCAAGATGATAACTCGCTTCGGAATGAGCGAGAAATTAGGACTTGTAACCTATGGCACAAATAGTGACGAGGTTTTCCTCGGACGCGATTTTTCTTCAACTCCTAACTATTCTGACGTAACTGCAGGCAAGATTGACCAGGAAATCTACGACGTTGTTACTGCGCAGTATAAAAAGGCTATCGAGATATTGACCAACAATATGCAGAAACTTAACGACGTTGCACGCGTGCTGTTCAATGAAGAAAAAATCAGCGGAGATGATTTCCGCGCTATTATGGAAAACGAGCAGGCAGAGGCTTAAGATAAGCCTTTGCCCGCAAAAGGGTACATACTATGCTGAATGAAAAGATAAATCTCAGAGAAACCCCAACCGAACACGGCTTTATGCCATCGGTGCGTACATATATATTAGATAAGGATCCCGACGTGGGTCTCCGTCCTATGATAATTGTTTGCCCCGGCGGCGGATACGC
>JAZOPP010000099.1:0-10882 GCA_045655625.1 Acutalibacteraceae bacterium | reverse complement strand
GGTCATATTGAGACCCTGTGCTTTGATGGATTTGTGGAATTCAGAGTGCAATTTCCTACGATATAAATAATATTTAAGATTTTCAATAAAACTTCAATCTTCCTCCTGTACAATGCTTGTATCATGGTACAGGAGGTTTTTTATGGCAATTCAAACGATATTTAAGAGATACGAACTGAAATATATGCTGACACTCGACCAAAAGGAACGAGTCCTTGCAGCGATGGCACCGTATATGAAGCTTGATAAATACGGAAGAACCACTATTCGGAACCTTTATTTTGATACAGATACCTATCTCTTGATTCGCCGTTCCATTGAAAAACCGATTTATAAGGAAAAGTTGCGCATACGCAGTTATAGCAAAGCTGATGCCGATAGCACCGTTTTCGTGGAACTTAAAAAGAAATACAAGCACGTGGTATACAAACGAAGAATATCCTTGCCTAATAACGAGGCTATGGAATGGCTTTTGGGAGAAAATCACACGAATAAACATACCCAAATATCAAGTGAAATTGATTATTTTTGTGATTACTATGGTGATTTACACCCAACGGTATTTCTTTCTTATGAGCGAGAGGCGTTTTATTCCAATGATGGTAGCGATTTTCGAGTAACCTTTGATGATACCGTTCTTTGCAGACAAGAAGATTTATCCCTTGAATCAGAGGTGTACGGCTCAACAATTCTTCCCAAAGGAAAAGTTTTAATGGAGATTAAATGCTCCGGCGGTATTCCTCTTTGGATGACAGAGGTGCTGTCGAGGGAAAAGATCTATAAAACACCTTTTTCAAAATACGGAACAGCTTATAGAACTCTTATCTTTCCGCAAACCCATAAAATGAACTCATATAATATGTTGGAGGTAACTACAAATGTTTGAAAATTTATTTAAAGGATTATTCGATACAGATTTAACGACCGTCATTAGCGTAAGTGACTTTTTGATTTGCCTTGGTGCTTCGCTTGTGATTGGTCTTTTGATGGCATTTGCCTATATGTACCGCACCCGTTACACAAAAAGTTTTGTTGTAACTTTGGCTTTGCTCCCCGCAGTTGTTTGTGTTGTTATTATGATGGTAAACGGTAATGTGGGAACCGGTGTTGCGGTGGCTGGTGCGTTCAGCCTTGTTCGTTTTCGCTCCGTTCCTGGTACAGCTAAAGAAATCTGCACCTTGTTTTTGGCAATGGGTGCAGGTCTTATAGCGGGTATGGGTTATCTTGGTTTTGCATTATTGTTCACACTGGTTATGTGCATAATGTTTGTGCTATATAATCGTCTTGACTTTGGTACAAAAAGAAATGCAGCAACCTTCAAAACCTTTACTATCACCATTCCTGAAGATTTGGATTACTCAGGCATTTTTGATGATATATTCTCTGAGTTTACGGTTTCTCACGACCTTCTTCGTGTTAAGAGCACCAATATGGGCAGTATGTTTAAACTTACATACAATGTAATGCTCCGTGACGTCACCCGTGAAAAAGAAATGATAGATAAAATCCGTTGTCGAAATGGAAATCTTGAAATTGCGGTGTCTAAACAAGAAACAGTCGGAACAGAATTGTAATGGGTGATTTATATGAAAAAGATTTTATCAATTATATTAGCTTTAATGCTTATTCTCTGTTTGCTTTCGGGATGCGGAAAAGATACCGAAAATAAAACCAAAAACGAGAATCAGGATGGCACTTCCTCTGCTGCACCCGTAGAGGTTGATTTTTCAAAAAATGATGCGGATATGTTTACCGAGCGAGATAATAAAACTGACTATGATGAGAGTAAGGCAGTTGCAATTAAGCTGAACGGAACTTCGGCAAAATCAAGCTCAAATAGTGTTAAAATTTCGGGTTCTAAAATAACAATTACCGAAGAAGCAACCTATGTTGTTTCGGGTGAACTGACTGATGGTATGCTGATCGTTAATGCGCCCGATACCGCAAAATTGCAGATTGTTTTTAATGGTGTAAATATTACAAGTAAAACCTCAGCAGCATTGTGTATTCTTGAAGCAGACAAGGTGTTTTTGACACTTGCAGATGGAACAGATAATACCCTTGCCAACGGTGGTAGCTTTATTGCTATAGACGATAATAACATCGATTCTGCTTTATTTTCAAAGCAAGATTTAACACTAAACGGAAAAGGTTCTTTAACGGTTACTTCTCCTGCAGGGCACGGTGTTGTCGCCAAGGATGACTTGGTTATTACAGACGGAACATATACGGTCAATTCCGCTTCTCACGGTTTGGATGCTAATGATAGCGTAAGGATTGCGAAAGCAACACTCACCATCGATGCCGGCAAAGATGCTATCCACTGTGAAAATAACGATGATACGTCTAAAGGATTTATTTATATTTCAAGTGGTAATATTAAAGGCGAAGCGGAAGGTGATGGTATTGCCGCAAGTGCATATATGCAGATTGCAGGCGGCACTATAGAGCTTCTCGTTGGTGGCGGTGCAGAAAACGGCTCTAAGGCTTCTTCAGATAATTTCGGTGGCTTTATGGGCGGAGGATATGGTGGTGGTAGGCCCGGACAAATGCGACCGGACAGTATGCAAAGCGGTTCCACAACTACCGACGAAAACAGCACAAGTATGAAAGGCTTAAAAGCTGCGAACAGTTTGCTTATTTCGGGTGGTAATATCACAATAAACTCCGCAGACGACTCGGTTCACTCTGATGTTTCGGTTATTATTAACGGAGGAACATTTACCATTTTATCGGGCGATGATGCTATCCATGCTGAAGATACCTTGACTGTGACTGCAGGTAAAATTGATATTTCTGAAAGTTATGAAGGACTTGAAGCCTTGCACATTGATGTTCAAGGCGGAGATATTAAGCTAAAGGCGAGTGATGACGGTCTTAATGCTGCGGGCGGTACGGATCAAAGTGGAACTACTGGCGGTCGTGACGGAATGTTTGGCGGAGGTGCTCCTGGTGGAATGGGTGACGGCAAGCCCGGCGGTGGCCACGGAGGAATGGGCGGTGGAATGTCCGCCAACTCCAACGGTAGCATTAAAATATCCGGTGGCACACTTTACATCAATGCTTCCGGTGACGGTATTGACGCTAATGGAACATTAGAAATAAACGGTGGTCACACAACCGTTGTAGGCCCCACTCGTGGCGATACGGCAACGCTTGACTATGATAAGAGCGCAACTATTTCCGGTGGCACCTTTATCGGTACGGGCGCTCAAGGTATGGCTCAGACCTTTAGCAATTCTGAGCAAGGTGTTATTGCGCTCAGCGTTGGCAATCAGAGTGCCAATACAAATATTACAATAAAAGATAAAAGCGGTAACACAATCTTATCGTATGCCCCTGAACTTTCATTTGCTGTTGTAATTTTCAGCAACTCTGATATCAAATCCGGCGAAACCTATACTATTACGGTAGGTTCCGAATCAGGTGAGTTTAAGGCGAGTTAAAACAAATAGCAGGAAGATATCATAATACTTCCTGCTATTTTTGTGAAAATATATTGAAAAATAAATCAAAATAAGTTATAATAAATAAGAACTCACGATAGCTTGAAATGTGATAGCATATCGTGATAGCAAAATGATAGCAAAAGTTAGGATAACCTATGCGTTTAGTGTAATCTAACACATTTGCAATCAAACTGTGCTAAACCACTTAAACAAATTTGTTTAAGGTTTAAATTTGTCTTACGAATTTGAATAAATATATTTATTTCAGGGTAACCCCTCTCATTCTCAATTTCTTCCAAAAGGGCAAAAATTGATATCCTGAGAGAACCCAAGAAAAAATAAGAATCAAACGACCTTGTGTAACACACAAATCCGTGTTACATGAGGTCGTTTTCTTATACTTATTTTTACCTTGCTATACCTCAGTCTTTCTGTTTTTTCCACTTCGTGAGAATAACAGAGATAACCCAGACTAACATTCTGAATGCACTGGGTATTCCTCATTCTTTCCAACTATTCCCGAGTAGCTCATATCCCTTTCTTTCCCCGTATTTCAAGCATTTTTCCGTTTGTTAATGCATTGAGATTTGCTAGTGCACTAGCAACCGTGAACGAGGAAAAAGAAGGAGAAAATGAGAAACCTCGCATACGCAAATTAAGTTCTCATACTGTCAGAGCACTCTGCCCGAACTCTGAAAAAATGAGAGAAAAAAGGAAAGAGCGAGAAAGAAAAAGATACGGGCAGAATTGAGAAAAAAAGAAATATTTAGAAAGGTTAAGAGAATGAAGGATTTTGCCTTTTTGAGAATATGGCACTTTACCTCGTCTCAGCTCCTGTTATGGGGTAAAATGAAATATCCTCAAAACAGGCAAAAAGGGTAAATTCTCGCATCCTCAAAATACAACAAAAATCAAAAATAATGGCCTTGCATTGTTTGGATTTTACAGACAGTGCAAGGTTGTTTTATTCTTGGTTTAAGTTTTGATTTTATCACTTTACTTGGTACTTGTTTAATGTTATAATTGAATAAAAAAACGATACCATTTAGGAAGATTTGGTTACATATATTAGTGTGAATAGTGCACTAGATGGAAGTAAATTTAAAATTCTGTTATTAACTTAACTATTACCGATATATTAAGGAGATTACTAGTATGAAAATGTGTCCAAAATGTAAAAAGGCATATGCAAATAGATTTGAGAAGTGCAACGAATGTCAAGAAAATTTAATTATTTGTACAAGAGATGATTTGGCAAAAACCACAATAGTGAAAGAAATAAAAAAGAGCAAAGAACAAAATATCCCTAAGTGTCCTACTTGTGGCTCAACTAATATCCGACGCATCACTGCAACCGAGCGAGGAGTTAATGCAGTTATGTTTGGTGTGTTTGGCACAAAAAGAAAACACCAATTTGAATGTCAAAACCCGAATTGTAAATATAGGTGGTAGTTTTTTAAGAACCATTTTATAAAAAATCCACCAAATCAAATCACATTAAGAGAAAAAACATATTATTAAAATGTTTTTGAGGTACTACATTTGAATAAAAGCGAGATTTATAAAAAGTACGGAATTGATATCAATGATATGAAAAAAACCGAAAAATTAAATATAGACAAGGCAACTTTTGAAAAATTAGAGAACACAACAAATAAGTTTCTTCCAATAATATGGTCTATAGAATTTGAAAAGTTAGTAAACTATATCGATAATGAAAATTATTTGGACGCATATTCTTCTAATGTTTTTAAAACAATTCTTGACGTGTGCAAAAAAGAAAATACCATTTCTTTGAAAAGAGGCTCTAATCTTTTCCGTGCAAGGATAGTTGATGAAAAACACATATATGAAGAAAACTATGGGATTGGTTTTAAAGACGGTAGATTAAACGGTTATGATTGGATAAATTCAAAAGAACCCCCACTCGGATTGTCTCCTGATGGAAGAGCAAACAGCAAATATACATCTTATTTTTATTGTGCTAATGATGGTAATACCGCAGCCAGTGAAATAAAAGCAAATATTGGAGATTTTATTTCTCTTGCTAGTTTTAAAACAAATCGAAATATGAAAATAATAGATTTTTCTATGGCACATACCACGTCAACAAAAGCCAAGTCTAATTTTTATATAGAAAAACTTGTCGAGAGATTCTCAAAACCCATAAAAAATTTAAAAGAATATAGATTTACTCAATTTATTAGTGATGAAATTAGGAAATGCGGTGTGGATGGAATTTGTTATACAAGTTATTTTACGCAATCATTAAACTATGTAATATTCAACTGTGCTACAACATCAATAAAGTTTGTGAGTAGCAGAATTTTAAAACTTCATTCTCAACAATTAAACTTTATTGATTATTCGAGTGAAAAAATACGTTCAACAAAATTACCAAATAATATGTCAAGTGATGAAATATTCAAAGAAAAACTTGAAATCATAAATACAATGAACTTCGTATCAAATTTAAAGAAAAATAAGGAAAATGAGAAAAACAAGTAAACTTAAATTGTACACAAAGAACTCATTTTTACCCATACTTCAAGATAATGAGAGAAAAAAGGATAGAGCGAGAAGGAAAAAGATACGGGCAGAATTGAGAAAAAAAGAAATATTTAGAAAGGTTAAGAGAATGAAGGATTTTGCCTTTTTGAGAATATGGCACTTTACCTCGTCTCAACGGAACCATTTTATAAGCAATAATAAAAAGAAGGCTCTTTTGAGCCTTCTTTTATTTTTTCTGATTGGCGGAGAAGATATCGGCAACCTCGCTTATGGTGATATAGGCGTGGTTATCGATGCTGTGGACTATCTCCTTTAGTTTTATTACCTGGAAGCGGTTTACGATGAAATAAACCATGGTTTTCTTCTTATTGGAATAACCGCCGACCACCTCGATTTTGGTGGCGCCCGTTTCAAAGGTTTCCATCAGCTCGGCGCAAATCTCCTCGGGGTTTTCGGTTATTATCATGGCGCACTTTGCGCGGTCCATACCCTCAACGAGGAAGTCGACCGTTTTGAGCGCCGCAGCATATGCGATTATGGAATAAAGCGGCAAAATCCAGTCCTTAAGCGAGATGCCCGCCGCGATATAAAGCAGCACGTTGAATATCATAACAAAGGTGCCAACCGAAATGCCGATGCGCTTAGCGAACACAACCGCCATAACCTCAACGCCGTCGATAGCGCCGCCGTAGCGAATAACAAGTCCGCTGCCGACACCCGAAATGAGACCTCCGAACAGCGCGCAAAGCAAAAGGTCGGTTCCCGCTAAGGGGGACGCAAAGTTCACGTCGATGGGCAGAACGTCACTTATCAACCATGCCGAGAGCGAATAAATCGCAACGGCATAGATGGAATAAACCGTGAACGCCTTGCCCTGCCTGCGAAGTCCATAAAGGAAAAGCGGAATATTAAGCATTAACAGGAACAGAGAAAGCGTGAGCGGAGTGAGCTGCGCGAGCAGCACCGAGGTGCCCGAAATGCCGCTATCGTATAGGTTTACGGGGGTTAAAAAGCAGACTACGCCGATTGAATTTATAACACCCGCCAAGGTAAGCATTATAAAGTTTATAAGCTTTAGCCTTTCGAGTCTTTTTTTGAGAGATTTCTTTTCTGCCATGGCGCGCCTCCAAATTATTCTACTATCAGTATAATATGCGGCGAGGGCATAAGTCAATAAACGGAATGTGAATTTTATTCCACGAAAATCCCTTTTTCAAAGGCCGACGCTATCTCCTCGCGGGAGAGATTAGTTTTCAGATAACGCTTGCCCTCGACCGGAAGCAGAACGCCGCCGGCCTTCTCGCAAAGGCTGTGGCAGGGTTTGCCAAAATCATCAAAATAGGATATGCTTTCAGCCGGCAACGGAAGCAAAATGGTGGCTTTATCGGTTTTGTGCCAAACCGATACGACAAAGCCTTGCTCGCGCTCGATTAAGAACGCGCTTATATTCTCATCATCGCGCAAAGGACAACATTCGCAAAGCTCGTATTCTCCTGCCTCGTTTATTAAAAGGGTGTGCTCGCTACCCTTAACTCGGAGCTTTTTCTTTTGCTCCTCGGTTAGGATATTATGCTCCCTCGCATATTCCCAGCGGCGCACAACCTCAAGAATATCATCCATTCTTTTGTGGCTCTCAAACAGAGCAACGTTTTCCATTAAAGTTCCCGGGCAATCATAGCCTGCGGCGCGTGAGGTGCCGTATTCGATGATATCGGGCTGAGTATCCTCGCGGAACGCCCACCAGCCAAAGTTTATGCGGGTGAAATCCTTTTTCATGCGCTCTGCCTCGGCGGCAGGGTGCAAATCGGTCATCTCTTTGAAAACCTTGGTGCCGAAAATATCAAACGCGTTGCCGCCCGCCAGCATATGCCAGCTGAAGTGTGCTTTTGCAGCACCCTCACAGAACAGCGGCTCGGGGTTTAGCTTTTTATAAACGCGATACTGTGCATAGGGGATATAAATTTCATAGGGCGCGTTGGTGCCCTCGGAGCCATCAAAATATATAAACTCGAAGCCCGCAGAATAAACCTCTGCCACCTTATCGGCAATTTCATCCTGAAGCGAGGTGCGCTGGTCAATATATGCGCTGGTGGCGCAATATTCGCTAATGTCGAGCACGCCGCCTATATCTCCGAGCGAGTGGGAGGTGGCGACGGTATCATAGGCGCCGCGAGAGCAACCCTTGAAGCAATAGGGGCGCTCTGTGCTTACGCTTTCATAGGTTATAAGCTCGCCGCCGAAACGCAGCGTGCGGCAAGCATCGTGGCGCGGGGCAAACTCGGGATTTTCCTCAACGAAAACGGCGGTATCATCCGCGCCCACCGAAGCAGAAAGGGTAAAGTGCTCCTTCAGTCGCAGGCGGTGGTCGACGCGGTTTTTAACGTATTCGGTTGCAAGACCTATATGGGTATGCAGAATGTGCAAGCCCACCGTTATTCCCGCCGCTTTTATCTTATCGAGCATAGCTTTAAGGTCGGCATGTCCGTTTGGATAGGTATCCAAAAAGGTGAACCCGCCATGCTCATCATAGCAGTTGCCGCCTCTGAAAATTGCGGGGTAATAAATGAGCATCATCGAAAAGCCTGCGCGACGTGCCCACTTGATATGGGTATCTACGTTGGTGGGGTTTATGCTCGAGGACCAATAGCAGGAACGGTTTATTTTCTCGCCGCGGCGGTTGCGGGCGCCGTGGGGCAGAGAATAATCCTCCTCGATTCTTTCTATAACGTCGAGCAGCTTATTGGGAGCCGAAACCACCAGCGCTGCCGAGCAGCCTGTAAGCTTTATTCCTGCAAGTGCATCGGCTGTGAGCACGCGGGAATCACAATCAAGGCGGTTATCAATTCTGGCAAACGGGCAGGTTGCCAGAATGCTTACGGCAGCCTCGCTATCCCAGGAAACTCCCAGCCATTCGCCGAAGTTTTCACGTTCTTTGAGCGCAAGCTGCATAAAGCGCAGCTCACAAACGGGAGGAAAATCCATGGCAAGACCATACGAATTGCCCGAAAGCAGCTCATCAAACTCGAAGCCAATATAATCATCATCGGTTTTGATTTTTATGGCAACGCGCGAGTTTATAAGCTCGAAGCCGCAGATAAGGCGGTCGCCCTCCAATGATACACGGTTAACCGCAAACTCGCTTCGCTTGCAGGGGTGGGCGAGTTTTATGTTGTTATCGAACGGGCGCTCCTCGGTGAGGGTGACAAAGGGCAGCTGCTTACCGCTTAAAAGTTCGCTTGCCGTTTCCTTGAAAATAAGGCTTTGCGGCACGCCCTGTTCACTCAAAACAAGGGAGAATTTTTTATTTTCTATAACTATGCCATTCATAAACATCACTCCGTTATAACCGTGATTTGCCTTCATTATAACTGCCGCTTTTTCAAAAAGCAATCCTTTTTAAAAACAAAAAACCCGACTGTTTTCAGTCGGGTTTTTTAGGGTTATTCTATCTCGCTGAAGAGGTCCTTTCCTACGCCGCAGAGAGGACACTGGAAATCCTCGGGCAGGTCTTCCCAAGCGGTGCCGGGAGCAATGCCGTTATCGGGATCGCCCAATTCCTCATCATAGATCCAGCCACATGCGTCACATACATACTTTTTCATAAAAATTCTCCTTTTATTTTATTTCTTCGAAATCGGCTGCGCCGTGCTTACAAAGCGGACAGATAAAATCATCGGGCAGGGTTTCGCCCTCATAAACGTAACCGCAAATTTTGCAAACGTAGCCCTTTTTGCCATCAGTTTCGGGCTTGGGCTTCACGTTGTCAAAATAATAGCTATAGGTCATGGTTTCGCGCTCGTTTATAACGCGTGCCTCGGTTACGCTGCAGATAAACATTCCATGAGTATCGAGGTCAACATATTGCTCGACCTTGAGCGACATAAAGGAATTGATATATCTCGGCAGGAACACGAGTCCATTATCCGAGCGGAGCGGTTCACAGTTTTCGAACTTGTTAACGTTTCGGCCACTCTTAAAACCGAACGCCTCAAACACCGCAAAGGGCGCTTCCTGCGTCAGGCAGTTGATGTTCATCTTGCCCGTTTGCTTGATAACGTGGTGCGAGTAGTTCTCCTTATTGATGGTAACTGCAATGCGGTTTGGCGTGTTGGTTACCTGGGTTACGGTGTTAACGATAAGGCCGTTATCCTTTTTGCCATCATTCGAGGTTACAACGTAGAGTCCGTAGCCTATGTTGAAAAGCGCGGTGAGGTCCTGCTTGTTGGCGGTTTCATCCATCTGCGCCAGATATTCGCGGCAAAGCTCATCTGCGAGCTTCTGGAGCTGCTCGGCGCTCTCGCTGTTGAGTGCCGAGAGGATTTTAACGGTGTTTTCCGCGAAGGTGATATTCTGGCTTTTCTGGAACATTTCACGCATCACCTTGGCTGCGAGCGGTGCCCAGCTGCCGTTTTCTATAAGTGCCACGGTGCGGTTTTTAAAGCCGCGCTCGGTGAGATGGTTTATAAATTCACGCATAAAGGGGAAAATCTCGGCGTTATAGGTTGTGGTGGCGAGCACCAGCTTGCTATAGCGGAAAGCATCCTCAACTGCCTCTGCCATATCGCAGCGCGCGAGGTCGTTTACCACTACCTTGGGGCAACCCTTGGCGCGGAGCATATCCGCCAGTTGCATTACCGCACGTTTAGTATTCCCGTAAACCGAGGTATATGCAATAACAATTCCCTCTTCCTCGGGGGTATAGCTCGACCAGGTGTTATAAAGGTTTAAATAATAGCCGAGGTTCTCGGTGAGAACGGGTCCGTGCAGGGGGCAGATTTTTTCTATATCAAGCGTTGCTGCCTTTTTGAGCAGCGCCTGCACCTGAGCGCCGTATTTGCCCACGATGCCGATATAATATCTTCTTGCCTCACACGCCCAGTCCTCCTCACGGTCAAGCGCGCCGAACTTGCCGAAGCCATCAG
>JAZOPP010000098.1:0-2255 GCA_045655625.1 Acutalibacteraceae bacterium | reverse complement strand
GCCAAAACCACCACAAACCTCGTGCAGCTCTTGGGGCTCTAAAACAAACACCTTTACAAGGCGGGCTGCCGAGATGGGTTCACCGCCTGCGAAGAGGACTGCCTCAATCGCGGGGATAAGTTCTGTTTTCATCGTCTTTTGCCCTCCTTAAGGGTAATTTCTGCATCGCCCTTATCGGTATCGACGGCGATACGGTTTGCCTTGCACAGCTCAAGCACGGCAAGGAAGGTTGCAACAAGCTCCGAACGGCTTTTAGCGCCCGAGAAAAGCGAGGACATAGTCTGCTTTCCGCCGCCAACCAAACGGCGCATTACGAACACGATTTTGGTTGAAACCGCTACTATCTTTTTGGCAACGATACGCGTGAACGCGGTTACGGGAGGAGGCATTTTGCGCATTCCCCTGCCGGCAGCCGACATATAGGCTGAATAGAGCACGTCGCTATCGTGCACGATTTCATAGGTGTTATCAAAATCGATTTGCGAGGGATTGCGAACGTGGGTTGCAAATCCATCGGTCATGTGCGAGAGCTTTTCTGCCATTTCACGGCAAATCTTATACTCGATAAGCTCGCCCGTGAGTTCCTGCTTGAGGGCTTCTGCCTCATCACTCTTGGGAAGCAGGCTCACCGTTTTCATATAGATAAGACGCGATGCCATCTCGAGGAATTCGCTGGCTATATCCATATCCGCCTCGCGCATAGCCTCGATCTGAGCCATATACTGCTCTAATAGCTCTGCTATCGGGATATCGTAGATATTCAGTTTGTTTCTTGATATAAGCTGAAGCAACAGGTCAAGCGGACCTTCGAAGCATTCGAGCTTATATGATAACGAGGTTTCCATTTTTACTCCTTGAAATTAGCCGAATATATAAAACGATATATCGGTGAATTTTACAAAAATATTGTTTACTGCATCGAACAGGAAACGGTCAACGTCCAGCACATAGAACACAACGATTAAAAGCATAAAGGAATACTGCTCATAGCGCATAAGCTGATAATAATATTTATCGGGCAGGATAGCCGAGAGAATGCGCGAACCATCGAGCGGCGGAATAGGGATAAGATTGAAAAGGCCAATACTCAGGTTGAGCAGTATAAAGGTGGTATAGGTGTACCACACGATTTCCTCAAGGATATAGGTTTCGGCACTATAATATCCGCTAAAGAATATGGGCGCACACCAGTTCACCACTGGAACAAAAAATAATGCTGCGATAAAAGCAATGAGGAAATTGGAAAAGGGACCTGCAAGTGCAGTGAGTGCCATTCCCACCTTGGGATTTTTGAAATTGCGCATATTAACCTGCACAGGCTTTGCCCAGCCGAAGCCGAAAAGCAGAATCATTAAAGAGCCTATCCAGTCAATATGAGCGAGCGGGTTTAAGGTTAGTCTTCCCTGCCAACGGGGAGTTTTATCGCCCAGTGCAACCGCTGCGGCGCCATGCGCAAGCACATGCACGGGAGATACTAAAAATATAAGCATAAGGCTGCCGATAATCGAGCCGATTAACATACCCCAGCTGAAATCATTTGTTAAAACGTCGATAAGCAAGTATACCACTCCAATCTATACTGCTTTATTATACTATATAATTTATTATTTTACAAGAAAAAAAGCAGCCCATGCGGACTGCTTTTAAAAATTTTTATTTAATATTTTTTAACGGTTCGCTCAACGACCGAATAAAACCAGCAATAGAGCGCTTCGCCAAGCTCCTGATAGATGGGGTCACCATCGTGGGAGCAGAGCATTGCAAAGGTCTGCCCTATGCGGCGGTCAACCTCGGTTCCGCGGCGGAACGCAAGGAAATAAAACGAGAACGCACCGTTATCGGAGGAATAGGCATAAAGCTCGGGAGCCTCCGCCTTTACGGTATCTAAAAAGGCTTTTTGCGCGATGCCTGAGACGGTATCGTTTTTGCAAAACGACTCAAGCCCTACCGTTACGGTAAAGCTAAGTAGCAGCAAACGCTGCATTACCATATGGCTATCATCGGTTTCGTTTTCGGCAAAGGCGCTGCTGCCCGCTTTGATAAACTCACGAGCTACGGCGGCTCCTATTTTTTTGCCGAGGGATGAATCGGATGCTATCTTGGAGATATCGGCGCTGCCGCCTGCGGCATTGCGCTTAACCGATTCCGACGGGCGTTCACCCGCTATTTTCATATCCCTATCTTCGCACAAATTACTCACCCTTTTTGGTTTTATATAATTTCAGCGCCTGCGCAAGCTGGTCGGGGCAGGAGGT
>JAZOPP010000097.1:0-4643 GCA_045655625.1 Acutalibacteraceae bacterium | reverse complement strand
GCGTGGATACTGAACGAAACTGCAGAATATTTAAAAAGAAAAGAGTTTGATGCCGTTGTTCTTGATGCCACGATAGGGGACTATAGCGGCGATATGCGCCTTGGCGAGCACAACAGCATTCCAATGCTTCGTTTGATGGTCGACTCAATGCGTACTCTTAAAATAATTAAAGATGACACCAAGGTCTTGCTAAGTCATATTGCATGTTGTTTGCATAAGCCGCATAATGAAACAGCTGAAATTGTCAAAAAAGATGGGTTTATAGCGGCATATGATGGATTAGAGCTTGAAATTTAATAGGGTATTATTTTGTTAAAGTTTTAACAAAATATAGGGCTTGCGCCTGAAACCGTGGAATTTTAGCATCTTTCTTCCTTGCCGCAACTTGAGAAAACACATTATCGAGGGCATATAAAGCTGATTTTTATAATTACACCTATAAAACACGTAAAGATTTGATGGTTTAATTATTCGATTATTGTTTAAAGGCTTAATCTTTTTTGTTATCTAATGAATAGCAATTTTAATTATGAAAACTACTTAATTAGGTTGAAAATGCGATAAAAATGCAAAAATGCTGAAAAAAACATCCTCTCAGTTTTTTCCGGCAATACCTAAGGTATGGACAGAAAATTTCTATTCGATGATTTTTTTGAGTGACACAATAACACCACACAAATTTCAAAATATAGTTTAAAAATTACTTTGCGCAATACGGTATCTATAAAAAATTAAATATACATATATAATTGCTTGTCGCGAATGATTAATTGGGTTTGGAGAAAGGCTTTTGGGGTGAAATAGCCCAAAACATCCATATTTAGCCAAAAAAATCTTAATCCCCCCTCCCTTAATTATACAAAATATTCATTTTGTATAATTGAATATGGAAAAATAGTGGTTCTTCCCGATTAGCGCTTTTTAAAAAAATGACTATCTCATATAGAATATATTAAAACGAGTCCTGAAATTTCAATCAGGACTCGTTTTTTATGTAAACGTCTATATCGTTTAGTAGTTCTTCCCAGGCGTCTTCGTTTTCAACGTAATACAAAGGACAAAGTTTACCTGTTATATCATAGTGTCTTATTATATTGCTTGTATCGAGTTCACATACCTCACACAGCCAAGCAGTTAATTTGATGAGTGATTTTCTTGTCGCGTTCGTAAATCTTCCACCACTATCCGGATGACAAACCTCTATAGATATTGTATCTTTGTTCCGATGGTTGCTGGCGACTGAGCGTTCATATATCGGAACACATTGTATTATCTCGCCATCTAAACCGACCACAAAATGCGAATTAACTTCGGTTCCATCATTGCCGAAATAATCGTGATTTTGCTGAGCGGTTGTACCGGGATTCCCAACGTAGTGGATAACGATGCCTTTAATAGAGCTTAGTTCCCTCCCCATCCGCGATGATCCGATAGGCAGAAGCTGTTCGTCAACATATTCCGGAATTTTAACCTTTTTTAAATCACTAATTAAAACACCATCGGGTTTGAATAGATAAAATAATAAGCACGATGTAAATGCCGCTATTACGATTATGATAACTGCAATCAAAGATTTATTTTTGCGCTTCTTTTTGCGTTTCATGGCAGTTATCATCTCCTCTCGATAAGATATATTCATTATAATACAAAATATAAAATAAATAAAGAAAAAGCTCTGCAATTTTTTGCAGAGCTTTTTATCTTGCCATGGGATGGAATTTTTTATAAGATTTAGCGTATTTATTCTTCATAATCTGCGCATAAATCTGCGTAGTGGATATATCCGAGTGACCAAGCATTTCTTTAATATCCTGCAGTTGAGCGCCATTTTCAAGCAAATGTGCAGCGAATGAATGACGCAGCGTGTGCGGAGTAATATCCTTGTTGATATTTGCGGCCTGTGCGTATTGCTTTATTATCTTCCAAAAGCCTTGACGTGTTAAGGCTTGTCCATTCATGTTGGTGAAAAGCATATCGTCGCCCTTATCGGTAACGATAACGTCACGAACGGCGGACATGTAGTTGACAATTGCTTTAACGGCTTCGGGATAAATCGGTATGATACGCTGGCTGCTTGCTGTATGTAAATGCAGAATACCAATTTGAGTATTGACGTCGGAAATTTTGAGTTCAATCAGTTCTGAAACCTTTATTCCTGTGGCATAAAGCAGTTCAAGCATTGCCTTATCGCGACAGCCCTTATAGTTGGAGCAATCGGGCTGAGAAAGCAATTGAACGATTTCCTTATTAGTAAGAATCTCGGGCAGTTTTTTCTGTGCAGGCGATAATTTGATAGACTTTATCGGGCTTTCATTAATGATTTTTTCCCTAACAGCGTAATTAAAGAAGCAACGAAGCGATGCCATTACTCTGGCAACCGTTGCATCAGATTTCCCAAACGAGTGCAGGAATTTAACGTAGTTTGAAATGGTATTATCAGTTATATCGGAAATGCGGGAAATTTTGTTTGCAGAACAATGAGATGAGAACTGAGCAATATCTCTCATATAGGATTCAAAGGTGTTTTTTGAGGCTTTTTTCTCTGCTTTCAGGTAATCCTCAAATTTTAATATAGAATTCTGCATATTTCCCCTCCTTTCCGTTAATGTAAATTTATTTTATCCCAAAATGCTGCCGATAAAGCGGCATCGGTCAAAGCCGCAAGAAATGCGACTAATAGTAAATACACAAACTCTTTACAGTAATGTGTCAGTACGTTATACATGCTGTATTCCCTGCTGCGCGGCAAAACGCTTTTGGCGAGTATCAGTGAAAAACTGAATGACCGCTTCCCCGCAAGGAAAAGTCCAAAGGCACCGATTAAGGTGCCGGGTATGATAAGCAGCAAAACAAAAACTATTCCGCTGAAGGCAAAGCAGGAATATATATATCCTGCCAGCGCACCGTAACAAAAGCCCTTATAACAAATAAATATGGGCATTATAACCATACCAACAATGCAAGTGCCGCATACGAATAATATCAACATAAACGGCAGCCATTCCATAATAGCCGCTCCGAATATGGATGAAAACGACTTATTAGTTCTCACATTGATAAACGAAGAATAAAGCGCTTCTGCTTTAAGCAATGCACGGTCGCTTGTTTTAATTAAGACCGCACCAATAATCACGCCGATTATGTATGAAGCGAACATTATTAGCAATGAATACGCTTCATTAAGTACCGCTGTGATCTTTCCTGTTTTTAGTTGCACTACTGTCATCTTGTTCATATCACTTGTCCCTCCTGCTTTAAAACATATGCGGAGAGCCTCGGAATAATGCAAAACAATATATAGTTTAGAGTTTTATTTTCATAACAATATATTGTTTTTGCGGCAAGATTATGTAACCTAACATTAAAACCAGAAATATAAACACGAAAAAATAACCGAACGTGAAAACGTCGGTATAATTAGTTATACAACATTTAAAAGATTATGTCAACAAAATATTTTTAAGTTTTTAAACATTATGTAAACTGATTATGTAAACCACATTATCTCGCATTGAAGCGATTTTATGTAAACTATAGGTAGTGGTGTGAAAATAATTTTGAAAAATATTTCTTTTATTTTATTTATGTGTTATAATGATAATATTATGAGGTGATTTTATGGGAAACACAGTTTTAATTACGGGCGCTTCCAAGGGTATTGGAGCTGCAACCGCTATCCTATTTGCAGAAAAGGGTTATAACGTTGTTATTAATTATAACTCTTCTGCTGAATCGGCGATATTGCTAGAAAAATCGTTAAATAAAAACGGTTACTCTGCCCTATCGTATATGGCGGACGTTACCAAACCCAACGATATCGCCAGAATGGTTAACGATTGTATTTCAAAGTTTGGAAAAATTGATGTTTTAATAAATAATGCAGGCATTGCTCAACAAAAGTTGTTCACGGATATAACGGATAACGATTGGGAGCGAATGGTTTCAGTAAATCTGACTGGCACTTTTAATTGTTGTCGTGCCGTTGTTCCGCATATGGTTAGCCGCAAAAGCGGATGCATTATCAATACTTCCTCTGTTTGGGGAATGACAGGAGCTTCTTGTGAGGTTCATTACAGTGCTGTAAAGGCGGGAATTATTGGACTAACAAAGGCGCTGGCTAAGGAGTTAGGTCCCTCAGGCATTCGCGTCAACTGTGTAGCACCCGGAGTTATTGGCACGAGGATGAATTCGGGCCTTTCGGTTGAAACTCTTGCCGACCTTGCTGATGAAACACCGATGGGACGCATTGGATCGCCGTCAGAGGTTGCATCCACTTCCCTATTCCTTGCTTCTCGCGATGCAGAATTCATAACCGGTCAGGTAATCAGCCCTAACGGCGGTTTTGTAATATAAAATTAAGCACCACCAAACGGTGGTGCTTTTTGGTTATTGCGGTTTCGAGGATGAAGGCATAAGCTCGTTGCCGATGCTCGAAACGCCCGATTCAACGTCGCTTGCAATGTTGCTGATGTTGCTCTCAATAGAAGAAGCGTCATCCTTCATCTTTTTCTTGCCGCAGCCTGCAAACATGCATATTACTAAAATCATTGTTGATGCTAATAATAAAAATCTTTTCATAAAAATATCCCTCCCTGTTTTTATTATTTACAGAGAGGGAGTTTTTATTAGTGAAAAATTAAATT
>JAZOPP010000096.1:0-5107 GCA_045655625.1 Acutalibacteraceae bacterium | reverse complement strand
TCGTTTTGGTAAAGAAGAATGGATAAGCGGATTGCGCTTTTTGGCGGAACCTTTAATCCGATACATTCGGGTCACGTTGAAATGGCCTCTAAGGTATTGGAATTGCCACAAATCGAAAAGCTCATCATAATGCCAACCTATCAGCCTCCGCATAAAGATGCGCCCGAGCTTGTATCGGGCGAGCACAGGCTTAATATGTGCCGTATTGCGCTTTGTGGGTTGGATAACGTTGAGTTTTCCGCGCTCGAATTGGAGCGCAAAGGCAAAAGCTACACGTATAACACCGTCTGTGAACTTAATTCCGTTTTCGATAAGCGCATAGCCTTAGTGTGCGGTGGCGATATGATAACCACGTTTAATGGCTGGTACCGTTATCGCGATATTCTAACACTTGCAGACATTATCGCTTTTCGACGCGTGGGCGTTGATAACACCGAGTTTGATAACGCCGTTGAATCGCTAAGGACTGAGGGCGGAAATATCTCTGTTATCAATTTGGAAATATCAAATATTTCTTCCAGCGAGGTTAGAAACGGCCGAATGGATATGGTGCCCGATGAGGTGTTCGAATATATTAAAAACAACGGTCTTTACGGAGTGAAATAATGACTATAGAAGAATATAAAGAATTGCTCAGCAAAAGGCTCACCCCTAAACGCTATGAGCATTCGCTTTGCGTGGCGGATGAGGCAGTGCGACTCGCCAAAAAATATGGTGGTGACGCGGATAAGTGTTATATTGCGGGATTGCTGCACGATATTACTAAGAATGCGTCCCGTGAAGAGCACTTGCATTTATTTCGCGACTTTGGTATAATCCTATCGTCTGTTGAATCGCAGGCGGAGAAATTATGGCACGCTATGTCAGGCTCGCTTTTCGTTAAGTACAAACTGAATATCGATGACGATGAGATAGTCACTGCCATCCGTTTTCACACTACGGCACGCGCAGGGATGACACTCACCGATAAGATATTGTATCTTGCCGATTTCACGTCGGCCGATCGCGATTATGATGACGTTGACGTTATGCGCAGGTTGGTTGATGAGAGTCTTGAATCCGCGCTTAGATATGCACTTTCATATTCGATAGTCGATCTCATAAATAAAGGTAAGCCTATTCACCCCGATACGGTGGAGGCTTATAATGAAATATGTCTTTGAAAAGAGGAAGTTTTTTGGAAGCTTTTGAAATTTTAAAAGTGGCGGCAAACGCCGTTAATGAACGCAAAGCAAGAGATATGTTTGCGGTTGAGGTAGGGGAGATCACCATTCTCGCCGAATACCTGCTTATGGCAACTGCAACGTCATCAACCCACGTTCGCGCTCTCGCCGAAGAGGTCGAGTGCAAGTTGTCCGAGCTGGGTGTTGAACCTCACCATATAGAGGGAAAGGCCACCGGCTGGATTTTGCTCGATTATAACGAGGTAATTGTTCATATTTTCAGTAGGGAAGCAAGAGAGTTTTACGGGCTTGATCGCATGTGGAGCGACGGCAACGTAATCAACCTTGATGATATACTCACATCCGAGCAGGAGGACTAATAATGTTTTATGATTTCAAACAAATAGAAAAGAAATGGCAAAAGCATTGGTATGAGAATAACACCTTTGCTGCTACCGATGATTATTCCAAGCCGAAGTTCTTCGCGCTTGTTGAATTCCCTTATCCCTCGGGTCAGGGCTTACACGTAGGTCATCCGCGTTCTTATACTGCGCTTGATATAGTCAGCCGTAAGAGACGCCTTGAAGGTTATAACGTTCTTTACCCGATGGGCTGGGATGCTTTCGGTCTTCCTACCGAAAACTTTGCTATCAAGAATCATATCCATCCCGAAATAGTAACCAAGAATAACGTAGCTCGCTTTAAGGAACAACTTCAGTCGCTTGGTTTCTCGTTTGACTGGACTCGCGAAATCAACACAACTGACCCTGAATACTATAAGTGGACACAGTGGATATTCCTTCAGTTATTCAAAAAAGGTCTTGCTTATAAAAAGGAAATGTCGGTTAACTGGTGTACCTCTTGTAAATGTGTTCTTGCTAACGAAGAGGTTGTTAACGGTGTTTGTGAACGCTGCGGAAATGAGGTTGTTCATAAGGTTAAGAGCCAGTGGATGCTCAAAATAACCGATTATGCTGAAAAGCTTATAAACGGTCTTGATGACGTTAACTTTATCGAGCGCGTTAAAACTCAGCAGCGCAATTGGATCGGTCGTTCTGAGGGAACACAGATCAAGTTCAAAACCACAACAGGCGATGAGTTCGAGGTTTTCTCCACTCGCGCCGATACTTTGTTTGGCGTTACCTATATGGTTATTTCTCCTGAGCATCCGTTGCTTGAGAAATGGGCAGGGGAGATTGCCAATATCGATGAGGTTCGTGCATATCAGGCTGAGGCAGCTCGCAAATCAGATTTTGAGCGTACCGAACTTGCTAAGGATAAAACCGGTGTAAGACTCAGCGGTGTTGCTGCAATAAATCCTGCTACCGGCAAAGAAATTCCGATTTTCGTTTCGGATTACGTACTTATTTCCTATGGTACGGGATGTGTTATGGGTGTTCCCGGACACGATAGCCGTGACTGGGATTTTGCCAAAAAGTTTGGCGTTCCGATTATCGAGGTTGTTGCAGGCGGCGACGTTGAAAAAGAAGCCTACACCGATTGTGATAGCGGCATTATGGTTAATTCCGGTTTCTTAAACGGAATGAGCGTTGATGAGGCTAAGAAGGCAATCGCCGATTGGCTTATCGAGCGCAATTTAGGCTCCAAGACCGTTAACTATAAGCTTCGTGACTGGGTATTCTCTCGTCAGAGATATTGGGGTGAGCCTATCCCGATAGTTCATTGTGAGAAGTGCGGATTTGTTCCCGTTCCTGAAAATGAACTTCCGCTTCTGCTGCCCACGGTTGATTCCTATGAGCCTACTGATAACGGCGAATCTCCGCTCGCAAAGATGACCGAATGGGTTAACACCACTTGTCCTCACTGCGGCGGTCCTGCTCATCGTGAGACCGACACAATGCCCCAGTGGGCAGGTTCCTCTTGGTATTTCCTGCGTTATTGCGATCCTCATAATAAGGATGCTCTTGCATCTAAGGAGGCTCTCGAATACTGGAGCCCTGTTGATTGGTATAACGGCGGTATGGAGCACACAACTCTCCATCTGCTTTATAGCCGTTTCTGGCATCACTTCCTTTATGATATCGGCGTTGTTCCCACTGCTGAACCGTATGCTAAGCGTACCAGCCATGGTATGATTTTGGGTGAGAACGGCGAAAAGATGTCCAAGTCGCGCGGCAACGTTGTAAATCCCGATGATATCGTAAATCAGTATGGCGCCGATACTATGCGCCTTTATGAAATGTTCATAGGCGATTTTGAAAAGGCTGCACCCTGGAGTTCTTCCTCCATCAAGGGCTGCAAGCGCTTCCTTGATCGTGTTTGGGGTCTTAATGATATGATAGTTGACGGTGATGACTATAGCGCTGAGCTGGAGGCTGCTTTCCACCGCACTATTCAAAAGGTAACAAGCGATATCGAAGAACTTAAGATGAACACCGCCATTGCTGCGCTTATGTCGTTGCTCAATGATATTTATGCAAAGAAAAATATCACCCGCGGCGAGTTCAAGACCTTTATAACCCTGCTTAATCCCTTTGCACCTCATATCACTGAGGAAATGTGGGAAAGCGCAGGCTTTGCAGGTATGCTCAATGAAACAGAATGGCCCAAGTTTGATGAGGCTAAATGCGTTGTTGCTTCTATCGAGATCGTTGCTCAGATAAACGGTAAAATCAAGGCAAAGCTTCAGGTCCCCGCCGAGATTACCGCAGCCGATGCAATTGCGCTTGCAAAGTCCGATAGTGCCGTTGCAGCAGCCATGGAAGGCAAGAGTGTTATCAAGGAACTTTACGTTCCCGGTAAGCTTGTAAATATTGTTGTTAAATAATCTCTTGACATATTTGAGATTGCCTTGTATAATAAAATTTGATAACCCCTGCTATATATGCGGAGGGAGGGAATGTAAATGAGTCAGGTACGAGTAAAAGAAAATGAGTCGCTTGATAACGCACTCAGACGCTTTAAAAGACAGACCGCTAAAGATGGAGTAATCCAGGAAGTTCGCAAAAGAGAACACTATGAGAAGCCTTCTGTAAAGCGTAAAAAGAAGTCGGAAGCTGCCCGTAAGCGCAAGTTCCGATAAATTACTTATTGCATAAAAGCGGCTGCAGCGCAGTCGCTTTTTTGTGTAAGAAGGGGAAATAATATGATTTTAAAACCTCACATAAAGCGAGACCGTATAACCGATATAACGCTCGAAGACGTTAAGAGTTTAGGGGTTAATGCCTTGCTTTTGGATGTTGATAATACAATGTCGACCCACCATGGTCAAACCTTAACCGAGGGTCTTATGGAATGGCTCACGCTTATGCAAGAGAACGGAATAAAACTCATTGTTCTTTCAAACTCTAAAAAGCGCAGGGTAGAACCTTTTGCCGCAAAGATTGGTCTTCCGTTTATTTCCACCGCGGCAAAGCCCTTACCGTTTGGTTATTTCCGCGCTGCAAAGGCGGTTGGCGAAAAGCGCAAACACGTTGCAATCGTGGGCGATCAGATGTTTACAGATATGCTCGGCGGCTGGGGGGCAGGCGTTAAGAAAATATTGCTCACCCCGATATTGCCCGAGGATAAATGTAGCTTCAAGGTTCGCCGAAACCTTGAAAAGAAAATTCTAAAAAGATATAAATTTTAGGCGGTGAAATAATGGGCGCAAAATTTGGTCCTGCCGGAAATTCCGATAGTTTTTTCAAAATGGGATATAAGGGTAGCCTTGAGGTCCCCGAATACGTTGAAAAAATGGGGCTCGATGCATTCGAATATCAATGCGGCAGAGGTGTAAATATTGGTTTCGAAAAAGCCGAGGAACTTGGAAAACGTGCAGCTGAAAAGGGAATAGCCCTCTCGCTTCACGCACCGTATTATATCTCTATGTCCTCAGTTGAAGAGGATAAGCGTCTGAACTCGATAAATTATATTTTGAGCAGTGCAAGAGCGGTTAAGGCGATGGGCGGAAACCGCATCATTGTTCACACGGGTTCTTGCGG
>JAZOPP010000095.1:0-1706 GCA_045655625.1 Acutalibacteraceae bacterium | reverse complement strand
TTTGATTATCTCGATAGCATTCGCCACGCGGGCTCGATATTTATGGGTCGCAACTGTCCCGAGGCGCTGGGCGACTATTTTGCAGGACCTAACCACACCCTGCCCACAAGCGGCACAGCGAGGTTCTCCAGCCCCTTATCGGTTGATGATTTTATAAAGAAAACGCAATACACCTATTACACACGCGAGGCGCTCTCCCGTGTGGCTGCGGACGTTGGCTTCTTTGCTGAAAAAGAGGGACTTACCGCACATGCCAAGAGCGCAACTATCCGCACGGAGGAAAACTAAAAGTGAGTCGGTTTTTTTTAAATAAGTTCTCGGCGCTGACGCCCTATACACCGGGTGAGCAGCCCAAGGATATGAAATATATTAAACTGAATACAAACGAATCGCCTTTCCCTCCCTCTAAAAAGGCGCAGGCTGCGGCAGAAAAGGCGGCCGAGAGACTTATGCTCTATTCGGACCCCGAGTGCCGTGATTTGGTTGCATCCGCTTGCGAGGTTTTCGGCGTGGAGAAGGATGAAATCCTTTTCACAAACGGTTCGGATGAGATACTCAATTTTGCCTTTATGGCGTTTTGCGATGAGGAGCATCCCGCTATATTCCCCGATATAACCTATGGCTTTTATCCCGTTTTTGCGGCGCTTAACGGCGTTCCCTATAAGACTGTTCCGCTTAAAGAGGATTTCAGCATAGATATAAACGATTATAAGGGACACAAAGGTGCTATTTTCATTGCCAACCCCAACGCGCCCACGGGAATTGCGCTGACAATAGAGCAAATAGAAAAGCTTATACTTGCAAACCCCGAGAGTGTTGTTATAATAGATGAGGCGTACGTTGATTTTGGTGCCCGGAGCGCGGTATCGCTTATAAAGAAATATGATAACCTTTTGGTTACGCAAACCTTTTCTAAATCGCGTTCTATGGCGGGTGCGCGACTCGGCTTCGGCATTGGTTGTGCCGAGCTGATACGCGACCTTAACACCATAAAATATTCCACCAACCCCTATAACGTTAACAGTATGACCGCGGCGGCGGGAATCGGCGTGCTCTCGGATGAGGAATACACGCGCGAAAACTGCGAGAAAATTAAAGAAAACCGCGAATACACACTCACTGAGCTGCGCGAACTCGGCTTTACTGCCACCGATTCGCTCGCTAACTTCGTTTTTGCGAAAAGCGATAAAATATCGGGAGAAGCGCTTTATTCCATTCTTAAGGAGCGCGGAATTTTAGTGCGCCATTTCTCAACTCCCAGGCTTTGCGAATATAATCGCATAACCATCGGAAGCCGCGAAGAAATGGAAACGCTTATTAAAGAAATTAAGAAAATTATTAAGGAGAAGGTATGAGAACTGCTACCGTAAACCGCAAAACTGCAGAGACAGATATATCTCTTACACTTAATATTGACGGCAAGGGTGAGAGCAAAATAGAGAGCGGCTGCGGATTTTTAGACCACATGCTGACCTTGTTTGCAAAGCACGGTCGCGTGGATTTAACACTTCGCTGCGTGGGTGACACCTACGTTGACTATCACCACACCACCGAGGATATCGGCATTGCGCTCGGCACCGCTTTTAAGGAAGCACTGGGCGAAAAGAAGGGCATAAACCGCTACGGTCACACCATTTTGCCGATGGATGATGCGCTGATTATTTCGGCTATTGATTTTTCGGGTCGCGCATATCTCGGCTACGACG
>JAZOPP010000094.1:0-10530 GCA_045655625.1 Acutalibacteraceae bacterium | reverse complement strand
AGAATCTTAGCAAGAGCTGCTTCACGAGCTTCAACAGTGTCGGAGCAGATCATCTCACGGAAAGCAGCAATTCTTTCTGCTTCGAAGAACATATGCTCGGTACGGCAAAGACCGATACCTTCAGCGCCGAGCTCGCGTGCCTTCTTAGCGTCAGCAGGAGTGTCAGCGTTGGTGCGAACCTTAAGTGTACGGAACTCATCAGCCCAATCCATGATGCGGCCGAACTCGCCAGCGATTTCAGCGTCAACGGTGGGGATGATGCCGTCATAGATATTACCGGTGGAACCGTCGATGGAGATGTAGTCGCCTTCAACGTAGGTCTTGCCTGCGAGAGTGAACTTCTTGTTCTCTTCATCCATAATGATATCACCGCAGCCGGATACGCAGCAAGTACCCATACCACGAGCAACAACGGCAGCGTGGGAAGTCATACCACCGCGAACGGTGAGAATACCCTGAGAAGCCTTCATACCGGTGATGTCTTCGGGAGAGGTCTCGAGACGAACGAGGATAACCTTTTCGCCGCGGTTGTTCCACTCTTCAGCATCCTCAGCGGTGAATACTACCTTACCGCAAGCAGCTCCGGGCGAAGCGCGGAGACCCTTGCCTGCAGGAGTAGCAGCCTTAAGAGCCTTCTGGTCGAACTGGGGATGGAGAAGGGTATCAAGGTTACGGGGATCGATCATAGCAACAGCCTGCTTCTTATCGATCATGCCCTCGTCAACGAGGTCGCAAGCGATCTTAAGAGCAGCCTTAGCGGTTCTCTTACCATTACGGGTCTGAAGCATGAAGAGCTTACCGTGCTCAACGGTGAACTCCATATCCTGCATATCACGATAGTGATCTTCAAGGATAGCGCAAACCTTATTGAATTCCTCGAATGCCTCGGGGAACTTATTAGCCATCTCAGCGATCGGCATGGGAGTACGAACGCCGGCAACAACGTCCTCGCCCTGTGCGTTGGTGAGGAACTCGCCCATAAGGCCCTTATCGCCGGTAGCGGGATCGCGGGTGAAAGCAACACCGGTACCGCAATCGTCGCCCATGTTACCGAAAGCCATCATCTGAACGTTAACAGCGGTACCCCAGGAATAAGGAATATCGTTGTCACGACGGTAAACGTTTGCACGGGGGTTGTCCCAAGAACGGAAAACAGCCTCAACTGCGCCCATTAACTGCTCCTTAGGATCAGAGGGGAAGTCCTTGCCGATCTTGTTCTTGTATTCAGCCTTGAACTGCTCAGCGAGGGTCTTAAGATCGTCAGCGGTAAGCTCAACGTCCTGAGTAACACCCTTTTCTTCCTTCATCTTGTCGATGAGTTCCTCGAAGTACTTCTTACCAACTTCCATAACAACGTCGGAGTACATCTGGATAAATCTTCTGTAGCAGTCATATGCCCAACGAGCGTTGCCCGACTGAGCAGCCATGGTTTCAACAACCTCTTCGTTAAGACCGAGGTTAAGAATGGTATCCATCATACCGGGCATGGATGCGCGAGCGCCGGAACGAACCGAAACGAGAAGCGGGTTTTCCTTATCGCCGAACTTCTTGCCGGTGATACCCTCCATCTTGTCGATGTATTCCATGATCTGTGCCTGGATATCATCATTGATCTTTCTGCCGTCCTCATAATACTGGGTGCAAGCCTCAGTAGTAACGGTGAAGCCCTGCGGAACGGGAAGACCGATCTTGGTCATCTCAGCAAGGTTAGCGCCCTTACCGCCGAGAAGCTCACGCATAGAAGCGTCGCCCTCAGAGAACAGGTAAACAAACTTGTGACTCATTAGAATCTCCTCCTAAAATATTTTTGGCATTTCGCCATTTCTAACTTTTTGAAGTCCACACGGGTAAAACCCCGTAGGTCAGCACTTTATTATAACACCTTTTGCTAAAAATGCAAACACTTTTTTATAATATGTATAATATATTGCAATTTAGAGTAAAAAAGCAGCAAAATTTTATCTACAGTACAGCCAAAATTCTAAGATAATTAAAAACGCAATCGTTATATCCCGAATTAGGTTAAATAAAAACCCCTCACTGATGAGGGGTTTTAATTATTTCTTTATTGCTTTGGTAACACGCAGCAGGGAGGGGGCAGCGATTAAATTCGCAGTAAACTCAATAACAAAGTTCACACCCACAAGACCTACCAAAATGTATGTAACCAAATTGGTTCCGCCTGCCCAAACCACTAAAATGTCCTTAAAGAACAAGAACATTGAGAGCACGAAAAGACCCGTGTTAACAATGGGGGCAACCGCTGCGGTGAGCATTATTGCGAGATAACTGTTTGCGTTTTTAAGTGCCTTGGCAGTAAAGCCTGCTGCCATTCCTGCGGCAATGCCTTTGACCATGCAAACTGCGGTGGTTAAAAAGGGACTTGCAGAAATAAGAATATTTCCGCCCGCGTCCATACCCGTAAAGCAGCAGATAGTAACGGTCAGACCGAAAACTCCGCCCAAAATCGCTCCCGTTTTGGGACCGAACAGATAAGCGGCGATCACCAGCGGAATGAGCACGAGCGATAGGTTAAATGCGCCTACCTTAACAACGTAGCTCAGCAGCTGCAGCACTACGATTACTGCGCCGAACATACCGATTAACGATATGTCCCTTACCAACTTTTTTGTGTTTGACATAAAAATACCTCCGATGCCGTTCCTTTTGGGATACAGCTCATATTATTTTACCATCCGAACGGATGGGTTTTACCGTCAAAAAATATTTAGTTATTCTTCTCGTAGATTATGCGAAGACCGTCGAGAAGCAGATTATCATTTAAAATAATATCATGGCGGCAGCAGGAAACGATTTCTCTCGCTCTGCCACCTGTGGCAACCACTGCAGCGCGCTCGCCGAGCTCATCCTCAATGCGGTCTATAATTCCGTCGAGCATTGCGGCAGCGCCGAAAACGATGCCCGATTTCATACAGTCCACCGTGTTTCTGCCGATAACCGACTGCGGCGCCTCAATGTTAATAAAGGGCAACTGCGAGGTGCCGGTTGCCAGCGCGTTGAGCGTAAGTCCTACGCCTGCGGCAATAACACCGCCTATAAATGCGCCGTTCTTATCCAAAACGCTCACGGTGTTTGCCGTGCCCATATCGATAACGATGCAGGGCATAGTGTATTCATGCAGCGCGCCAACCGCACCTGCGGCAAGGTCGGCTCCCAGCTGAGCGGGGTCGTCTATCTTAATATTAAGTCCTGTTCGCACACCGGGGCCGAGCACCAGCGGAACAATATCGCAAAGCTTGCTTATCGCGGCGGTAACAGCGGTGCCAACCTGCGGAACAACCGAGCAGATAATAGCATCCTCAATAGCCGAAACGTCGGTGCCGTTTAATTGCATAACGTTAAAAATTTCAACCGCGTATTGGTCGCTCGTGCGGCGAATATCGGTGGCAAGGCGACTGGTGAAAACCAAATGCTCGCCATCATAAACGCCGAGGGTTATGTTGGTGTTGCCAACGTCAACTGCTAACAGCATAAAAACACTCCTTAAGCAGGTTTCTGGCAGTATTTTAACATAATATATAAAAAAGGTCAATAAAATCATTGACAAACAATTTCCATTCTGTTATAATTCTATGGCTATTGGTGGGAATATGCCCACTTTATAGTTTCCTTGCCGATTAAATCGGCCAAAAGTCCAGAAGGAGGTGCAACGAAATGATTACCAACAAGTACGAAGCAGTTATGATTTTCTCCGTAGCAAACGGCGATGAGGCTGTAGCAGCACTCGCAGAGAAATTCAAGGCTCTTATCGAGGCTAACGGTACCATTGAAAACGTTGACGATTGGGGTAAGCGCAGACTTGCTTATTTAATCGACGACGAAGCCGAAGGCCACTACGTTATCACAACATTCGAGAGCGCAGCCGAGTTCCCGGCAGAGCTTGAGCGTGTTGCCAAGATCACTGATGGCGTTCTTCGCACAATGATCATCAAGAAGTAAAAAACAACGGAGGTTAGCGCAATGTTCAATCTTGTAGTTTTGACCGGCAGACTCACTGCCGACCCCGAACTCAGATACACAACCAATAATATCCCGGTAACTTCCTTTTCCATCGCCGTAAACCGCCGCTATAAGGCAGGCGAGGAAAGTCAGGCAGATTTTATTAACATCGTCGCCTGGAGACAGACTGCCGAATTTGTTACCAAATATTTCAAAAAGGGCAGCATGATAGGCATCGAAGGTGCTATCCAGACCCGCAAATACGTTGATAAGGATACCGGCAAGAACAGAACTGCATTCGAGGTTATTGCCAACAATGTTCAGTTTGTTGAGTCTCGCCGTGACGATGCAGGCGCAGGCGCACAGCCCGCAGCCAGCTTCAACAACACCGATTCCGGTGAGTTTGCAGAGATCGCCACCGATGATGATCTGCCGTTCTAATTCTAATTTAAGGAGGCTTGTTTCTCATGGAGAAAAATGATAGACCCGCACGCAGAAAGCCCCACAAGAAGGTTTGCCATTTCTGCGTAGATCGCGTTGAAGAGATAGATTATAAGGATGTTGCTCGTCTTCGCAAGTTCATTTCTGAGCGTGCAAAGATTCTTCCCCGCCGTGCTACCGGCACCTGTGCCAAGCATCAGCGTGAGCTCACAACCGCTATCAAGCGCGCACGTCAGGTTGCATTACTGCCCTACGTAAACGACTAATAAACACTAAAACCGCTCGTTAAACGAGCGGTTTTTTTTACTTTATATTTATTCTTTACTCTTTTTAAAATAGTATTGCAAAAGGGGATAGGCTATTGTAAAATAAGGGCATAAACGAGAGTTAGGAGAGGTATTATGAGCAAGGCAATGCGTAAAGAATATCCGCGTCATCAGTTCAAAAGGGGAGAGTGGCTCTGCCTTAACGGTGAGTGGGATTTCACGCTTGATAACGATGCGCTCGGCATCGAGAAAGGCTATCCCACGGCAGAAAGCTTCGATATGAAAATCAACGTTCCCTTCTGCCCCGAGAGCAGCCTCTCAGGTCTTGCACTTAAGGGATTTATAAACGGTGTTTGGTATACCCGCACCGTAACCCTGCCTGATGGCTGGCAGGAGCGCGGCCGCCGCACCTTTATAAATATAGGCGCCTGCGATTATATCACCCGCGTATTTGTTAACGGCAGTGAGGTTGGTATGCACCGCGGCGGATACGTTTCCTTCTCCTTCGATATAACCGCAGCACTAAAAGAAGGCGAAAACCGCATAACCATCTATGCCACAGATGATACCTGCAGTAAATCCGTTCCCTCGGGCAAGCAGTCGGATAGAGAAAAGTCCTACGGCTGCTTCTATACCCGCACCACCGGCATCTGGCAAACCGTTTGGCTTGAAAACACTCCCGCTTCTTATCTCAAAAGCGTAAAGCTCACACCGAGCGTTGCTGATTGCGCGCTGCGCGTTGAGGCAAAAACTGCCTTCGCTGCTGGCAAAACCCTTTGCACCACCGTTTATTACGATGGTGAAATAGTTGGCTGCGATGAGCGCGAAATCGCTTGGGATAATGCCGATTTCACGGTGAGCCTCTCCGAGGAATACCTCTGGGATATGGAAACCCCCTGCCTTTATGACGTTGTGTTCACCCTCGATGAGGATAGGGTGGAGAGTTATTTCGGTCTGCGCGAGATTGCACTGCGCGATGGCGTCACCTATCTGAACGGCAAGCCCGTTTTCCAGCGTCTTGTTCTCGACCAGGGCTTCTATCCCGACGGAATTTATACCGCGCCGAGCGATGAGGAGCTAATAAACGATATCAAGCGTTCCATGGATATGGGCTTTAACGGTGCCCGTTTGCACGAAAAAATATTTGAAGAGCGCTTTTTATACCACGCCGACCGCTTAGGTTACCTCGTTTGGGGAGAATACCCTAACTGGGGTCTCGACGTATCACTCGAATCGGCATATAAAAATATGCTGCCCGAATGGCTTGAGGAGCTTTGCCGCGATTATAACCACCCCTCAATAATCGGTTGGTGCCCCCTGAATGAGACCCAGCGCAATATAGACCCCGAATTCGTGCGCTACCTTTATAATATGACCAAGGCATATGACCCCACCCGCCTTTTTATCGATAACTCGGGTTGGTTCCATATCGCGGGCACATATGATATGTACGACGTGCACGGCTATCTCGGCGTGCCCCAAAAATTCCGCGAGAAATATTGGGTATTAACCGAGGGCAAGCCTGCCGAGTGTATGCTCGATAACGATGAGGACAGCCGCAAAACAGGCGAGAGTGATGAGATTTGCTTCGTCAGCGAGTTCGGCGGCGCCCGCTTCGTGCTCGATAGCGATAACGGCGGCGATAACTGGGGATACGGCTCGCAGGTTAAGGACGTCGAGGACTTTATAGCACGCTATAAGGGCTTGGTTGACGCCCTGCTCGACAACCCGAAAATCTCGGCATTCTGCTATACCCAGCTCACCGACGTGGAGCAGGAAATGAACGGCCTCTATACCTATGACCGCCGTGCAAAATTCCCTGCAGAGCGTATGGCAGAGATAACCTCTCGTGCCGCCGCGGTAGAAAAATAATTCATTCCGCCGATGCAAAAAACGTCGGCGGAAATTTATTTTAAAAAAATGCTTGTAATATGTATAATAAAGTAGTATAATGCGTTGGTAAAGTTAATATTTTTGAATGACGTTTGCAGGAAAGGCTATAAGCGCCGAAGGAGTAACGCTCTCAGGTGTCCCGTGTGGGATGAGGACTGCAAACCGACAAAACTTTGGAGAACCCCATTAAATTGGGTGCCGAAGGTGCAAGGCGAAATTCGCTCAATCTCTCAGGCAAAAGGACAAAGTAAAAAACTTTTTCTTTTGGGTTAGTTATGCGAGTTGCGCTTTTGCAACTCGTTTTTTATTTTGTTTATTTTTTGCGGTATTTCGCATTAATTTTTAGGAGGAATCCAAAATGGATAAAATCACAGAATTTATTTTGCCCATTGTAAAAGATGTAAATGCTTATCTTTCGGATTATATTCTTATAATCTTACTTGTGGGCGCAGGTCTTTTCTTCACCTTTGCAACTAAGTTTGTACAGGTTAGATGCTTTGGTGAAGGTATGAAAAAGGTTTTCGGTAACCTTTCCTTAAAGGGCGGTAAGAGCAAGAGCGGCCTTTCATCTTTCCAAGCGCTCACTACTGCTATTGCGGCTCAGGTTGGTACAGGAAACATAGTTGGTGCTTCGGGTGCTATTCTTATCGGTGGTCCCGGTGCAATTTTCTGGATGTGGATTATCGCTTTCTTAGGCATGGCCACAATCTATGCCGAAGCGACACTGGCTCAGGAAACACGTGTTGTTGATGAAAACGGTCAGGTACACGGCGGCCCTGTATACTACATAAAGAAAGCATACAAGGGCGTATTTGGTAAAGTGCTGGCAGGCTTCTTTGCTGTTGCTACTATTTTAGCTTTAGGCTTTATGGGCACAATGGTACAGTCTAACTCTATTGCAGAATCCTGCAAAACCGCTTTCGGTGTTGAAGGCTGGGTAGTTGGTCTTATATTGGCAGTTATATCTGCTTTCATTTTCATTGGCGGTGTTAGCCGTTTAGCTTCCGTAACAGAAAAAATAGTTCCGTTAATGGCAGTAATTTTCTTGCTTGGCGGATTGGTTGTTTTAGGTATCAGAATTGAATATGTCCCCGAAACCTTTGCGATGATTTTCAAATTCGCATTCACACCTCAGGCACTTATCGGTGGTGCGCTCGGTGCTGCGCTTAAAACAGCTATAAGCCAGGGCGCTAAGCGAGGCCTTTTCTCTAACGAAGCAGGTATGGGTTCAACACCTCACGCTCACGCTCAGGCTAACGTTGAAAAGCCCCACGACCAGGGCGTTGTTGCTATGATAGGCGTGTTCATCGATACGTTCGTTGTTCTCACTATGACTGCTTTGGTTGTTATTTCCTGCCTCTTTGCTGGCGAAAACGGACTTGGAAACATGAGCGCTGCCGAATATGAGGCAGCCATCGGTTCGGGCATTATTATGAAAACGAATGCTATGCAGATTGCTTTCGGTAATGCATTAGGCAACAAGGATATTGGTAGTATATTCGTTGCTGTCTGCTTATTGTTCTTTGCTTATTCTACCGTTATCGGTTGGAATTTCTTCGGTAAAGTCAATGTTCAGTACCTCTTCAAGAACAGCAAGGTTGCTACCGTAATTTATTCGGTTATCGCTATTGCATTCATCTTCATGGGTACGCTTCTTTCCAACGATTTGGTTTGGGAACTTACCGACTTCTTTAACTACCTTATGGTTATTCCCAACGTTTTAGCGTTGGTTCCGCTTTTTGCAATAGTTGTGAAAGCTTCAAAATCAAATAAGGTAAGCCCTCTCAAAAAATAATTAAATGGGTGGAGTGAAAACTCCACCCGTTTTTTTGCAAAAAAACGCACTACCGGCAGCATCAGGGCATAGCCCTAAAATGAAATCCCCCCGCACAGCGGGGGGATTTTTATTATTATTCAGCTCTTAAATTATCATAGAGTGCGGGGTCGGTCCAGTCGCTTACTATCATATTGGTGCCGAGGGTTTCGTGAATTTTCTTCTGTGCATCGGCGTTCTCATCCAAGCGGCTTATGCACAAAGCGCCGAGCGAAACGCCTGCAAAGATTTCGCTTCTGCCATCGCCCACAACCAAAATGTTCTCAGGTTTCAGTCCCAAATCCTTAATGAGATTTTCCATAACAACGTTTTTGGGAATTTTCTCGGTCCAGGTCGAGCCGTAGATATCCTCCATCATCTCATCGGGACCAAAGCGGTAGCCGAGGGTTTCAACCTCCTCATACATACCCATGCCCTTTTCCACAACCGCGCCGGTAACAAAATAGTTCCGAACGCCGTTATCTTTAAGGAACTGCATCCATTTGAAAGAACCGGGAACTCTGAAACGCTCGGGGTCTGTTTTGGCAATTTCAAGGTTCTTATCGCGGCAGTAGCCGTTAAGCACCTTCTCATAGCACTTAAAGAGGCGGGGAGAATGCTCTGCGAGGAAGGCCTCGATTTCAGGCTCATCTGCGAGGTCATCAAAAATTTCCTCACCCTTCCAGATGCGCTTTATCTTCTCGCTGTTAACGCTCTTATCGCAATCAAACTTAACGGTGCCCTCCTCAATGGCGCGGCGGATCGACCACTCCATCTGTGTGAGTGCCGAAAGTCCTGCCGATTCAATGCAGAAACGGTCGGTCTCGGGCAGCGGCTTTTCGCCTGCAGCGTTTATAAGACGCTTTACGTTCTCATCGCTGTCGTAATCCTCGGGCAGTCCGTTTGCAATAACGTCATAAAGCACGATGCTCATAACGGGCGGCCACTCGCGAATGAGGGAATGAGTTCCGTCTATATCGTGAAAAGCGTGGGTTATAACGCGCTTTTCGAAATCCTTTTTAACTATCGATTTGTTTTTTGCTTCTGCAACGATCATCTTAAACCTCCGAAAACTATCGATTTTTTACCTTTTTATTCTACAACAACCGAATAAAAAAAGCAACAACCGGTTTAATTTAAATCGCCAAGCAGCGCCACCAAAGCATCGCCTACCAGCGCTGCCGAATATTTTGCCTCCTCCATCGAGTTGGCATCGGTGCCTATTTCTATGAGCATCGAGCCGTTCGTGAGGTGCTGGTTATAAAGCTTGCTCGCCACCACCATCGGTCGTGCAAGCGTGGGATATTTTTGCTCCAACTTTTGATGAAATTGCATCGCAAGCCGCAGGTTCTGCCGCCAGTTTTTATATCCCGTAACCTTGCCCGTCTGGCTGCCCATAACCAGCATCACCTGCGCCGCAGGCTTGCCGTTTATATCGGTCACCAGCTTTATTTTATCGCCATTGCTTGCCGATAGCGCATCGCGGTGCACGTCGATCACTATTTTGATGGATGGATATTTTTTAAGATACTCCGTAACCGTGATTTTCGAGCGGTCGTAGCTGCCCGAATAGGAGGGATAATCGTGCTGGGTCTTATCGTGCAAAACGCCGTAGCCTGCCGCCGCCACCTTATCGGCAATTATATCGCCTATCGCCGCCATGTTGCGCGTGTTATCGGTCGAGCGTGAGGCGTCATTCGTCGTGTAGTAGTCGCGCGTTTCTTGTATGTAGGATTCGGTGGTGTGGGTGTGCATTATGAGTATCTGCGGTTCATCGCTTTTGCCGATTTTAATCTTACTGCCTGCCGCTAATTCGGTCTTTATATCAATGCTCGCACCCGAGCTGTTCTTCATATAAACCCCGCCATAGGAATAGGCGGCGCTTTTTGGGTTTATGAACTTGGATATTATCTTGCCGCTCACCGTGTGGTTTTCCTGCACCGCAACCGTGCTGTCGGTTTTGCTGCTTGATGACTGTGAGGAGGGGATAGTGGACTCCACCTTTTCCGTAGATTCTTCAGTCGATACCGTGCTTTCCACCTGCTCTGAAGATGTGTCTGCCGCGATAAACGTGTCCGAAAAGGCGAGTGTTACGCCGCCGTATAAAACGGTAGCCGCCGAAACGGCAGCCACCGTAAAAAGCAGGATAATAGCTTT
>JAZOPP010000093.1:0-7682 GCA_045655625.1 Acutalibacteraceae bacterium | reverse complement strand
TCGTGAGTTACTTTAATATCAATAACCTTTTCTCGGCTATGAATCTCGACACCCACTAAAGGGTTATCATCCTTAAGAACTTCGCAAACAATTTTTCGGATTTTATCATCCATTCCATTGCTGGCTATGACCTTTTCGGTTGCGTAATCATAAATCACGGTTCCGTTAACCATAGCGGCAGGAGCACTCAAATTTACACTTTTGAGCACTTCTCGGCAGGCATCAACGCAACGACCTGTTGCGATGGTGAATAGTCCGCCGTTTTCTATAAAATAATTTATTTTTTGCGCGTTATATTCGGAAACCGCGGGCGCACCGCCTATAAGCGTTCCGTCTATATCGCTGACAAGCAGTTTTCCGCTGAAATCAACCATTTATTTTCTCCTCAAACATTCTTAAAAAGGTTTCAAAATACTGCGGAAGCGGGCTATCGAACTCCATATACTCTTTACTTACGGGATGGATAAAGCCCAGCCGCTTTGCGTGCAGACACTGGCCCTCTAAAATGCCCTTGCCTGCTATTTTTTTAGGACCATACACGGGGTCACCTGCTACGGGATGACCCATAAACGCCATATGCACTCTTATTTGATGGGTTCTGCCGGTGTGCAAGCGCAGTCGCACGTGGGTGAACTCATCGAAGCGCGTTATGACCTCGTATTCGGTTATGGCCTCTTTAGAGTTTTTATCGGTTACTGCCATTTGCTTACGCTTTACGGGATGGCGGCCAATCGGCGCTTCTATTCTGCCGCGGTCGGTTTTTATAACGCCGTGGACCACTGCTTCATACTCACGGAAAAAGCTGTGATCTTTTATTTGCTCGGCAAGGAAATTGTGCGCCGCATCGTGCTTGGCGACCATTAAAAGGCCGCTTGTATCCTTATCGATACGGTGCAGTATCCCCGGACGAGTGACACCGTTTATGCCTGAAAGGCTATCACCACAGTGATATAAAAGAGCATTAACGAGTGTGCCATTCTCATTGCCAGCTGCAGGATGAACGACCATCCCCTTAGGCTTGTTGACAACGAGCATATCGTTATCCTCAAACACTATATCAAGCGGGATATTTTCAGGTGCTGCCTCGGCTGAAACAGGCTCGGGCAGAGTGATTTCTACCTCATCCCCTGCCTTAAGCAAATAGTTTTTAGGCTTTTGCTCACCGTTTACCGAAACACAACCATCGCCCACCAGCATTGCAGCTCGCGAACGGGTTACGTCTGCCAGCGTTGCTACAAAAACATCCAGCCTGCAGGGCGCGTTATCTGAAAAGGTGCCGTTTATCATTCGTCTAAAATATCATCGGGCAGGGTGATTTCATTTTGCTTCTTGCTCGATGCCTTGAAATCCAGCAGGAAATTGAGCATTAAAAGTCCTGCACCAACAACTATTACGCAATCGGCAACGTTGAACACAGGGAAATCGATGAACTGAAGATGAATGAAATCAACCACGAAGCCGCGGAAAATACGGTCAATCATATTGCCGAGTCCGCCGCTTAAAATTAAGGTTACAGACCAGAAAAGAAGCTTATTCTTCTTGCCCGATTTTACCAAAAGTGCGATGCAAACCAGCATAGCAACTGCGGTGAAGGCTAAAAGCAGCCATGTGTGGCCATCGAGCATACCCCAAGCGGCGCCGCGATTTTTAACATAGTTCCATTCAAAGAAACCCTCGATCGCGGGGCGAGCTTCGGTTTCGAAAAACTCGGTAGCCACGTAGTATTTCGAAAGCTGGTCGGCGCCCAGCAAGAGGACGCCTAAAACCAAAGCTATGATATATGACAAGGTTAAAACCTCCTTAGTCTTCTACTGCTCCCAATTCCTTGATTACTGCTGCACAGCGTGCGCAGAGGGTGGGATGCTCGGGATCGGTGCCAACGCTTTCGCTATAGGACCAGCAGCGTTCACACTTCTCGCCGCTTGCGCGTTCAACCGTAACACCTACGGTTTCACCTTGGAAGGTGCCGCCCTTGCCGTTTTCAACCTTTACGGAGGAAACGATGAATACGGGCTTTAACATATCCTCTACAGATTTTAAGAAATCATACATTTCACCATCTGCATAGAGGGTTACGGAAGCATCGAGTGCTGCGCCGATGGTCTTCTCGGTTCTTGCGATTTCGAGAGCCTTCTTGGCATCCTCGCGAACTGCGATAATCTTATCCCAACGAGCCATAAACTCCTTATCCTCGTTGCCCTTTGCAGAAGGCATATCGTTGAATACAACGTTGCGGGTATCGCAGGAGCTATCGTGCGGCATGAACTGCCAGATTTCATCTGCGGTGAAGGCAAGAATGGGAGATACAAGACGAGTGAGAGTATCAAGAACGCGATACATTACCGTCTGTGCGGCACGGCGGCTTTCGCTGGCCGCGGCATCAACGTAAAGTCTATCCTTTAATACGTCGAGATAGAAGTTGGACATATCAAGCACGCAGAAATTGTGGATAGCGTGGAAAATGATATGATATTCAAAATTGTCATAAGCTTCGCGGCACTCGGCAACAAGGCGATCGAGTTTATACATTGCCCAGCGATCGATCTCCTCATACTTGGACTCATCAACCATATCCTTATTGGGATCAAAGTCGGAGATGCAGCCTAAGATGAAGCGGGCGGTGTTACGAATCTTACGATATACCTCGGAGAGCTGCTTTAAGATATCCTGCGATACGCGGATATCAGCATGGTAATCCGAGGAGGCAACCCACAGACGGAGAATATCGGCACCGTACTGCTTAACGATATCATCGGGGATGATGGTGTTGCCGATGGACTTGGACATTTTCTTGCCCTCACCGTCAACAACCCAACCGTGGGTTACAACTGCCTTATAAGGTGCTCTGCCACGTGTTGCAACGCTTGTTAGAAGCGAAGACTGGAACCAACCACGATACTGATCGGCACCCTCAAGATAAAGATCTGCAGGACTTGCAAGATAATCGCGATTTTCAAGAACTGCAGCGTGGGAGGAACCGGAATCGAACCAAACGTCCATAATATCGGTTTCTCTTGTGAACTCTGTGCAGCCACACTCGCATTTTGCGCCCTCGGGCAGGAGTTCTTCGATGGGCAGGTTATACCAAGCATCGGCTCCATGCTCGCGGAATTTTGCGGCAATCTTTTTGATGGTTTCGGGATTAATGAGTTCCTTTCCGCAATCCTTGCAATAGAAAATCGGAATCGGAACGCCCCAAACGCGCTGACGGGAAATACACCAGTCACTGCGGTCACGAACCATTCCCTTGATTCGATCCTCACCCCAGCCGGGAATCCATTCAACGGTTTCGATAGCCTTAACAGCATCATCAACGAAATCGGAAATGGAGCAGAACCACTGCTCGGTTGCACGATAGAGAATGGGCTGCTTACAACGCCAGCAATGAGGATACTGGTGGATTATCTTCTTAAGTGCGAAGAGGAAATTATTTTCATCAAGCCATTTTGCGATGGCTTTGTTTGCTTCATCGGTGGTAAGACCTGCAAACTGACCTGCGTTTTCGGTGAATACGCCCTTGGCATCAACCGTTACAACGATGGGCAGCTCAGGATAGTTTCGGCAAACCTCGAAGTCTTCGGTACCATAGCCGGGTGCGGTGTGAACGCAGCCTGTACCACTCTCGAGTGTTACGTGGTCGCCCACGATAACGAGAGAATCGCGATCGGCGAAGGGATGGCGAGTCTTCATATACTCAAGCTCGCTACCCTTGATGGTGCCAAGCAGTTCGGCGCCCTCAATTTCGGCTGCTTCAAATGCGGCGCCTGCGAGCTCGGTTGCCATTACGAAATATTCATCGCCCGATTTATAAAGACCATATTCATACTCGGGACCTACACAGATGGCAACGTTGCCGGGCAGAGTCCAGGTTGTGGTGGTCCAGATTACGAAATAGGTTTTGGAAAGATCGGCTCCCAGGGCGGAAAGCTTGCCCATATCCTCAATTACGGGGAATTTAACGTAGATGGAATAGCAAGGATCCTCTGCATATTCGATTTCGGCCTCTGCCAGAGCAGTCTGGCATTCGGGGCACCAATAAACGGGCTTAAGACCCTTATAGATATAACCGCGGTTTGCCATCTCGCCGAATACCTCGACCTGACGGGCAACGTATTCGTTGGAGAGGGTGAGATAAGGCTTATCCCACTCGCCTAAAACGCCGAGGCGCTCGAACTGACGGCGCTGCTCTTCGGCATATTTAACGGCGAACTCACGGCAAAGCTTGCGAAGCTCAACGGTGGAGATGCGCTCATCCGACTTCATACCTGCTGCCTTACGTGCCTTAAGCTCGGTGGGCAGACCGTGGGTGTCATAGCCCGGAACATAGGGGGCCTTAAAGCCGGTCATATTTTTATAGCGGATTATGAAATCCTTTAACGATTTATTGAGTGCGGTACCAAGATGGATGATACCGTTTGCATAGGGAGGGCCATCGTGCAGCACGTAAAGCGGCTTGCCCTCATTATGCTTCATAAGCTCGTTATAGAGATCCTTTTCATCCCATGCTTTTAAAGCCTCGGGCTCGCGGGTGGGAAGACCTGCGCGCATGGGGAATTCAGTGTTGGGTAGGTTAAGTGTCTTGTTGTAATCCATAGTTTTGGAATGCTCCTATCTTTTGCGTTTGAAAAATCCCTTTGCGGGCTTATCATCATCTTCATCGTAATCATCCTCATCATCATTATCGAGGTTGACACGGAATCCAAGCGGAACGTCCGGCTCGGTTATTTTTTCTTCAGGCTCTGCCACTGCTTCGGAAAGCTCTTCTGCTATCGGGGCAGACTCCTCAGCGGGCGCGGCCTCAACTACAGGTTCTTCGGCAGCAGGTTCTTCAGCGGCTTCCTCAGCGCGAGCTGCTACGGAAAAATCGGGTGCATGATCGAATGCGAATGCAGCAGCCTCTGCGGCGCGAACTGCATCGAAGGGAACCTCATCGGGCAGCTTTGAGAGCGAATCGATATGCTCTTTATAAATCGCCATTACCTGCGACTTGAAGTTTACTATATCCAGCTTGAGCTTATCAAAGAGGAGCTGCTGACGTGCAACGCTATCGTGTGCGGCGGTTATCATATCCTCCGACTTTTCTGCGGTGCGCTGCATAATCTTAACGTACTCAGCCTCTGCCTCGCGCTTGTTGCGCTCGGCAATAGCCATATCCTCGGCAGCCTTCTCATCGGTGGAGCGGTTGATATCGTTAGCGCGAACCTTTGCCTCAACGATAATCTGCTCTGCCTTTTCTTTGGCCTCGCCAACTATCTGATCGGCAAGCTTCTGGGCGGAAACGAGCACGTTCTGAATGCTGTTCTGAGAAATGTTAAGATCATCGACCTGCTTGGAAAGTGTGGACACTTTGTTCTCGAGGTCACGTATCTTTGCATCGAACTGAGCATAATCTTCCTCAACGCCATCGAGAAAAAGATCTACCTCGTCCTGCTTGTAGCCGTTCATGGATTTAGGAAATTTGATATTTCTTATGTCATTAGCAGTGTACATTTTCATCCCTCTTTTAAACTAAATTTACCCTATTTTAAAAAGCCTGAAGCAGGCGTGCCTAATTCACACGCCTGCCGCTTTTAAAGATACATATTTCCGTTTTCAAAATCATCCAGCAACAGCTCGCCCATAAGACTTACATCGTTGGGGGTTACAACGTATGTACTGTTGGCGACCTTTTTGATGTTGCCGTGGATAGCATATGCCACGCCACTCAAGAAATCGATGATGCGGCGGGAGGACTCTCGGTTTGCCGACTCGAGATTCAAGATAACGGTTTTCTTCTCGCCGAGATGGTCTGCCACGGGAGGAACATCCTCATAGCGCTCGGGCTTGCAGAGAACAACCTGCATCTGACCGGGGGTGGCGGTATAGGATACAACTTTATTGCGGTCGCTCTTGAAAAGACGCGGAGATTCTTTTTTCTCGCGAACCTCTTCTACAGGTTCATCCTCTTCTGTTTCGAGTTCTTCCTCGTATTCTTCCTCGGAGGAGGAAAATACCTTTTTGATATCATCAAGAAATCCCATTTTTAGTGCTCCTTTGATTTAATAATTTCTATCGCCGAAAAGGCCTGTTCCGATGCGGACAATATTTGCTCCGCACTCGATTGCAAGGTCATAATCGGAGGACATACCCATAGATAGGTATAATCTATTACTATTATCTAATTTTTTAGTCGATATGTCAACAAAAATATCGTGAAGACTCAGAAAAAATTTGCGTGCCGTTTCTCTATCTGTATAAACGGGCGGAATTGACATAATTCCGCACACACGAATTCCCTCAATTTCCATAATTTTATCGATTTCATCATAGATGCCCGAGGTGCTGAAACCTGATTTGCTTTCTTCATCGCCGATATTAACCTCAAGCAGCACGTCCATAACCTTGCCACGCTTTTTGCACTCGGCACCTATTTTCTCGGCGAGGTGCAGAGAATCGACCGATTCTATCATCTCAACACGGTCAACAATATCCTTGACCTTATTGGTCTGCAGATGGCCGATAAAATGGCGGTGAGCGGCAGGGTTAACGTCTGCATCCTTGGAGAGAAGCTCTTGCACGCGGTTTTCGCCGATATATTTTATGCCCTGAGAAATGGCATAGTTTATGCGGTCTGCCGATACGGTTTTGGTGGCAGCAAGCAGAATAATATCATCTGCCGTTCTGCCAGAGATAGCTGCCGCGGCAGCAATTTTTTCTTTTATTTCCGCATAGTTGCGGTCGAAATTCTCATCGTATGATTTTGCCGTCATGCAGGTTTCTTCCCTTCTCTATTACCTCATCGTAAAGTCGAAGCGCGTTCTTGCCGCCCTCCTCGTTCTGTTTACACAGCGTATAGCCGCCTGCGCTATGAACGATTTCAACCTCTACGAATTTTGCTTGCATACCTGAAATTACGTAAACGCCCGTTTTTCCGCCTACAACGCGCACCGCACGGTTGCTGACGCGCAGACCCTCATACTCGCCCGTTACTATGGTGAGCGGCAGGGTTCTGACGGTTGCTAAATCGCCGTTCATGTTCTGGCAAGCGAAAACCATAAGCGCATCCTCGCCACTGCCAAGATTTATGGCAGCTACGGTGGAGGTTATTTCGCTTGCGGATTTCAGTGTTGTGCGAAGCTTAACAGTATCGCCTACTTTGAATGCTGCGCTCTTTTCAAGCGGCACGGTGCAGGCAACGTACCAAGTATAGTCGGATACTATTTTACCGACGGTATCCTCGCTGACCGAATCAGGGGCGAGAGAATTGAGTTCCTCGGGAGTGAGCTTTAAAACGTTCTGCGCTGTGAGCGAGCTTTCATAGCCATCGGCAGTTGAAACGAAATAGCCCGAAAGGGGTGATTTTATGCTGCCCTGCGCTGCAGGAGCCGATGCTTTAAGCGAATCATATTTAGCGGTTAACTGCGCCAAGGTTGCGGAAAAATCCGTTTCCTCACCCGTGGCGATTTTTTTGCGGTTTAAAAGCTTTAAAAGCTCGCGAGAGAGGCTATCACTCTCGGAAAAAACACCGTTTCGGCACGAAGCCGAAAGACTTAGCAATGCCTCATCTATTTTGCGGTTTAGCAGTGTTAAATCGGTGGCAGAGGTATTGTTATAACCCTGAACCTCTTTTATTGAATCTATCTGCTTGGCAAGGTTTTGCAGGTCGGTTTTTATTTGTGCCTGCTCCTGCGAAGCAAATATAT
>JAZOPP010000092.1:0-7217 GCA_045655625.1 Acutalibacteraceae bacterium | reverse complement strand
ACCAAAATATTCTAATATAAAAACACCCTGTCAGATGGCAGGGTGCTTTTATTATGCGTTTACAGCCTTTTTATCAGCAAAATATTTAAAGGTTTTAACACATTCAGCCACAAGGAAGGGCAGTAGCGATATAGCTATTACTAAGATCCAAGAAGAGAGGCTTAAAACGGTTAATCCAAAGATTTTGCTGATAGGTGTTTCTATTAGCAGGAAGATTATCATAAAGGAAAGAATTGCGGTTAAAAGCGGTATTTTATTTTTTGCAAAGCAGAGAACAATGGGAGTCGTTTCCGTACGTGCAGACAACGCAAAGAACACTTGTGACAGTGTTAAAACAGCAAAAGTCATAGTGATAGAGGCAGCATTAGTTCTACCGATTGCAAAGGTGACAATGGCTAACACTGCTACCAAAACAGCCTGCAAGGAAATATTAATAAATAGTTTTCTAGAGAACACTGTTTGTTTGCGCTCGGGCTTGCTCTTCATAACGTTGGGTTCAGGCGGCTCCATACCAATGGAAACGACGGGGAATATATCTGTTATCAGGTTAACCATCAAAAGTAAAAGCGCACTCAAGGGGAGGGAACCAAAAATTATGCTTCCGATAAGCATAAAGAGCAGTTCGCCAACATTGCTGCTTATTAAATAGTTAAGCATTTTGCGAATGTTGGAGAATATGGCTCGACCTTCTTTAACTGAGTTGACAATTGAAGAAAAGTCATCATCAAGCAGAATAATATCCGAAACACCTTTAGCAACGTCGGTGCCGCTCTTGCCCATGGCACAGCCAACGTCAGCTGCCATAAGGGCGGATGTATCGTCAACGCTATCACCGGTTACTGCAACGCAATGTCCTTTTGATTGCCAAGCTTTAACGATTCTTATGCGCTCGCTGCTGTTCAATCTTGCAAACACAGAATACTTTTCAATGTTTTCGCACAGCTCTTCATCTGTCATAGCATTAAGCTCATCGTTAGTAAGAAGCTCAGTATCGTCGGTCAGTATACCAAGGCGACGTGCAATTGCCTTAGCGGTTATGGGGTGATCACCGGTTATCATAATAGTGCGAATGCCGGCGTTTTTACACTCTGCAACGGCGCGCACTGCATCTTCACGCGGTTGATCCTCAAGACCGATAAGACCTATGAAATTCAGGTTGCATTCAAGTTCCTCGGAGTTGGGGTTGGCGGGAATTTCGCCTATGGGCTTTGCAGCCACTGCAATAACTCGTAGAGCATCACGCGCAAGCCCCTCGATAACCTCGTCATATTTTTCTGTAGCATTGCCTATGCATAAAGGAAGCAGCGCTTCGGGAGCACCCTTAACTATTGCAAAGGGCTTGCTGTTTATCATATTTATGGTCGTCATGAGCATTCTATCGGAATCAAAAGGAATCTCGCCAAGACGGGGATAAAGATTCTCAATGTCCTGCTTGCTCATGCCGGTGATTTTGTGGCAAGCTTCGGCGATACCCATACCGGTGGGGTCGCCAGAGGTTTCGCTGGCATTGTTGCAGATGGTAGCAAGCTCCAAAATCATGCGAATGTCTTCGCCGCACTCATCGTTAATATCGGTTATTGCACGACCGTTAAATATTTTTTGTACCGTCATTACGTTCTCGGTAAGTGTTCCGGTTTTATCGGAGCAGATAACCGATATGCCACCCATGGTCTCAATGGAGGACATATCCTTAACGATAACTTTCTTGGTAACCAAGCGCTGTGTGCCAAGGGTTAATATAACTGCAACGGCAACGGGGATTCCTTCAGGAATAACTGCAACTGCCAGTGACATAGCAGTCATAAATGAATCAATAAGTGTGTGTGAAATGCTTGAGCCGTTGTCACATATAACACCGATTATGAATACTAAAAGTGAAACCACCAAAGCACCAGTACTAAACGCCTTTGAAAAAGCGAGCACGCTTTCTTTTATAGGAAATTTTGTGACCTGAGTTTGTTCAATAATGCTGCGTTCTTTACCGATTTCGGTATCAAGGCCGGTGGCGGTAACAACCGCGGTGCAGGAGCCGTGTCTTACGGAACAACCTGCAAACACCATATTTTCACGCTCCGCCAGAGGAGTTATATCATCGGCAGGAAAGTCGACACTCTTATCAACAGGTGCATTTATTCCGGTGAGCGGTGATTCATCACAGCAAAGAGCAAAAGAACTGATGATTCTTGCATCGGCGGAAATATAGTCGCCCTCTTTAAGCAATATAATATCGCCCGGAACGAGCTGTGAGGAATCAACTTGCTTTTTAACACCATCGCGTATTACGGTTGCGGCGGGAGCGGAGACGTCTTTAAGCACGTCTGCCATATCCTCGGCGCGTATTTCTTGATAAGCACAAATTGAATTATTCAAAAGAATCACAAGTGTGGTGATAACGGGGACGTACCATATTCCACCGTCACCCAGTAGGGTAACAATTAAGGAAATTACAGCAACCACCAGCAAAGCAATTACCGAAAAGTTTTTAAATTGTGATAAAAAGCAACGGAAATAGCTATTGCCCTTGCCAAATGAGAGCGAATTGCTACCGTATTGTTCGCGTTTTTGCTCGGCAACACCGTTAGACAGACCTTTTTCAGGGTCGGTTCCGAGATAATTTAAAACATCACTAAGACTTGCACCGTGCCAAATCATATCAGCACCTCCTAATTTCTGCATACAATTTTACTATATTTATTCCAATAAATCAACATTTGTGTTTTACTATTATATTATTTTGTGTTATAATCAATTGAAAAAATCTTGGAGGCATAATATGAACTGGACTGAAATTTCAATCAGAGTTAACAAGAGTGATACCGAAACTGCTTCTGCTATTGCAAATATGGTGGTGCCTTACGGAATCTACGTTGAGGATTATTCTGATTTGGAGGTTGCCGCAGTTGAAATTGCGCATATCGATCTTATAGATGAGGATCTTCTTAAAAAGGATAGAAACAGCGTAATCATACATATATATATTTCTTGTGAGGAAAACGCTGAGGAATCGGTCGCATATTTAACAGAGAGATTTGCCGCGGTTGGCATAGCCGCCGAAATCGAATCTATCGGTGTTGACGATGCCGATTGGAGCGAAAACTGGAAGAAGTATTTCAAGGCTTTTCCCGTTGGCAATCGTTTAGCGGTATGTCCGAGTTGGGAAGAATATAATAATGAAGATGGTCGTGTTGTTTTAAGAATAGATCCGGGCGCAGCATTCGGCACCGGATCCCACGCAACAACCTCAATGTGTCTTGAATTGCTTGATAAATATATAGCGGCAGGGGATACCGTGTTGGATATCGGCTGCGGCAGCGGTATATTGGCAATAACGGGCGTGCTGCTCGGTGCAGATAGCGCGGTTGGTGTTGATATTGATGCTCAGTCGGTTAAGGTTTCCAAAGAAAACGCTGAAATTAACGGCATAACTAATAAGACCGAGTTTATCTGTGGTGATCTTACCGAGAAAGTAAATGGCAAGTTTAACGTTGTATGCGCTAATATAGTTGCAGACATTATAATTAAACTAACACCCGGTGTCGATGCCTTTATGAATGATGGAGCAATATTTATGTGCTCGGGAATTATAGATCTGCGCGCCGATGAGGTTAGAAAAGCACTTATTGATAACGGATTTGATATTATTGAAGAAGTCGTGAAAGATAATTGGCACGCTTTTGCGACAAGAAAGGCTTAATTTATGTTAGAATTTGAAGAACTCAAACTAAAACTTGAGGGTATGCGCCCCGACCTTGAGGATTTAAAGGATGCACTCAAGCTTGAGGATATTATCTCAGAGGTAGCAAAACTTGAGGCTCAGGCTGCCAGCGAAGGTTTTTGGGATGACCTTGAAAACTCACAAAAGGTTTTGCAGAAAACCAGCCAGCTAAAGGCTAAGGCCGAAAAGTATAACGCCTTATGCTCACTCTTCGATGATACCTTAACGCTTATCGAGCTTGCTGATGAGGAAGAGGATTTATCACTGCTTGAAGAGGTAACCGAGGGAGTGGATAGCTTCACCTCGAAACTTGAAGAACAACGCTTGGAAACCCTGCTCTCGGGTGAATACGATGGAAAGAACGCAATTCTCACTTTCCATGCTGGTGCAGGCGGAACCGAAGCACAGGATTGGAATGAGATGCTGGTGCGTATGTATACCCATTGGGGTGAGCGTCACGGCTTCACCGTTAAGATGATAGATTTTCTCGATGGCGATGAAGCTGGACTCAAAAGTGCTGTGCTGCTTATTGAAGGCCTAAACGCTTATGGCTATTTAAAGAGCGAAAACGGCGTTCATCGACTGGTGCGTGTATCTCCGTTCGATTCATCAGGCAGACGTCATACGTCTTTTGCTTCTCTTGAGGTTATGCCAGAGATTGATGGTGATACCAGCATTGAAATTAAGGAAGATGATCTCAAGGTTGATACCTATCGTTCCGGTGGCGCAGGCGGTCAGCACGTTAACAAAACCGAGTCGGCTATTCGTATTACACATATACCTACGGGAATTGTTGTTGCCTGCCAGAATGAACGCAGTCAGCATCAGAACCGCGAGGTTGCAATGAAAATGCTTAAATCCAAGCTGATTGAAATTAAAGAACGCGAGCATCTTGATAAGATTGAAGATATCAAGGGCGTTCAAAAGGAAATTGCCTGGGGCTCGCAAATCCGTTCGTATGTGTTTATGCCGTATACGCTTGCCAAAGACCACCGCACCGGTTTTGAATCGGGAAATATCGGTGCTGTTATGGATGGTGATTTGGATGGCTTTATAAACGCTTATCTAAAAATGAATGCTGAGAAATAGGGAACAGGCGCATATAATTATATATGTATATAATCTTTGCTGAAAAAATCTTATAAAAACCGCTTAAAAAGCAGCTTTTTGTATAAAAAAGTTGCTTTTTATTTTTTTACCAAAATTTCTCTTGACAGGTTTGACATTTTAGATTATAATTGTATACTGCTTAATAGTGGGTTTTTATGCGCCTATTGCCTGAAAACGCATGTTCTAAAAGCGCCGAAAAGCCGCTGTTAAAGCCTATTTGACCGAAAAAGGGTTCTTTTTCCGTTTAGTATATTAAGGAGTGATTAAAAGCCTATGGTCGAGGTTAAACCTGTAAAGCTCGGTAGAAACGAGAGAATGAGCTTTTCTAAAATCAAAGAGGTTATCGATATGCCTAACCTCATTGAGGTACAGAAAGACTCGTACAAATGGTTTGTCGAAGAAGGATTGAAGGAAGTCTTTAGAGACATGTCCTCCATAACGGATTATACCGGTAATCTGGAGCTCAGATTTATCGATTACCGTTTCGATGAGAAACCGAAGTATAGCGTTACCGAGTGTAAAGCACGTGATACAACATATGCAGCGCCGCTGCGTGTTCTCACTCAGCTTTATAATAAGGAAACCGGTGAAATTAAGGAAAGCGAAGTATTCATGGGTGATTTCCCGCTTATGACTGAGTCGGGAACATTTGTTATCAATGGTGCGGAGCGTGCCGTTGTTTCTCAGCTTGTCCGTTCTCCCGGTGCATACTATGACTTCAAACGTGAGGAACGTAGCGGCAGAAAGCTGTTCCTCTCTACCATCATACCCAACCGTGGTGCATGGCTTGAGTACGAGACCGATCAGAGCGATGTTATATATGTAAGAATTGATAAGAATCGCAAGCTTCCGCTTACAACCTTTATCCGCGCTATCGGTGGTATTTCTGAGTATTCACTCGCTACCAATAATGAAATCGAGGAAATCCTCGGTGTTGACGTTAAGCTTGAAAACACCTTTGAAAAGGATAGCGCCGGCAATACTGATGATGCTCTTATCGAGGTTTATAAAAAGCTTCGTCCCGGTGAGCCTGCAACCGTTGATGGTGCAAAGGCACACCTTGAGCAGTTATTCTTCGATACCCGCAGATACGATCTTTCCCGCGTAGGTCGCTATAAATATAATAAGAAGTTTGCTCTTGCTCTTCGTATCAACGGCAAGACTCTTTCGCGTCCCGTTGCCGATCCTATGACCGGCGAGCTTATCGCTGATGCAGGCGAGCTTCTCAACAAGGAAAAGGCAACCGAGATTCAGAAGAAGGGCGTTGACGCTGTTTATCTGGATATTATGGATACCGAAGGCAACCGCAGCGAGGTTAAGGTTCTTTCCAACCGCATGGTTGACATTAAGGATTTCGTTGATTTCGACGTTGAAGAACTCGGCGTAGGCGAGTGGGTTTCTTTCCCCGTGCTTCGTGCAATTCTTGAGAACAACGATTCTCCCGAAGACATTAAGGCAGCAATTAAGAACAGCCTTGATGATCTTATTCCGAAACATATTACCGTTGATGATATCTTAGCATCCATCAACTATATTCTTGGACTTTCTCACGACATCGGCAGCGTTGATGATATCGACCATCTCGGCAACCGTCGTATTCGTTCCGTAGGCGAGCTTTTACAGAATCAGTTCCGTGTAGGCTTCGCTCGTATGGAGCGTGTTGTTAGAGAAAAGATGACACTTCAGGCTCAGGATACCGATATAGTAACTCCTCAGTCGCTTATCAATATACGTCCTGTTGTTGCCGCTATTAAGGAGTTCTTCGGTTCTTCGCCGCTTTCGCAGTTTATGGACCAGACCAACCCGCTTTCCGAGTTAACTCATAAGCGTCGTCTGTCCGCACTCGGCCCCGGCGGCCTCTCTCGTGACCGTGCGAGCTTCGAAGTTCGTGACGTTCACTATACTCACTATGGCCGCATGTGCCCGATCGAGACTCCTGAAGGTCCTAACATCGGTCTTATCTCTTATCTTGCAACCTTCGCACGTATAAATGATTATGGCTTTATTGAAACTCCTTTCCGTAAGGTTGATAAGGCAACCGGTCGCGTTTTAGACGAGGTTGTTTACCTTACTGCTGATGAGGAAGACGAATATATCGTTGCACAGGCTAACGAGCCGCTTGATGATGAAGGCCATTTCGTAAACGCTAAGGTTAATGCACGTTTCCGTGACGGATTCCTCGAGATTGAATCTGCCCGTGCTGATCTTATGGACGTTTCGCCTAAGATGGTTGTTTCTGTTGCAACCGCAATGATTCCGTTCCTTGAAAATGATGATACCAACCGTGCTCTGATGGGTTCGAACATGCAGAAGCAGGCTGTTCCGCTTCTCCGCACTGAGAATCCGATCGTTGGTACCGGTATGGAATATAAGGCAGCTGTTGACTCCGGCG
>JAZOPP010000091.1:0-3152 GCA_045655625.1 Acutalibacteraceae bacterium | reverse complement strand
TTCGGTCCACGATGGCCCCGGCGTCCGCACGATAGTCTTTTTAAAGGGCTGTCCGCTAAGGTGCCGCTGGTGCTGTAATCCCGAATCGCAATCGTTTGAGATACAAAAAATGCTGCAAAACGGCGAGGAAAAAACAGTCGGTCGCGACGTCACCGTAGGCGAGGTTATAAACACGGTGCTCAAAGACCGCATCTATTATCGCCGAAGCGGCGGCGGAATGACCCTCTCGGGCGGCGAAATGCTGGCTCAGCCCGAATTTGCTTTAGCGCTGCTTAAAGCGGCAAAGGGGCAGGGAATAACCACCGCGGTTGAATCAACCGCTTTCGCTCCCTTCTCAACGATAGAAAAATTGCTTCCCTATATCGATACCTTCCTTATGGATATAAAGCATATCGATAGTGCCATTCATAAGGAATACACCTCGCAACCAAACGAGCTTATTTTAGAGAATGCCTACCGCATTGCAAAAAGCGGAACGCACCTCATTATAAGAACACCCGTCATCCCGACCTTTAACGATTCGGCGGAGGATATCGCGGCAATAGCGCGGTTCGCCTCAAGCCTGCCGAACGTTAACGAGATGCACATTCTGCCCTATCACCGCATAGGACAGGACAAATATGCCGGACTCTCAAGAGAATACACCCTAGCCCACCTCACTCCGCCGACTGCGGAACATATGGAGGGGCTGCTCAAGGTGGTATGCTCTTATGGGCTCCAAGGCAAGATAGGAGGTTAGAAAACCGATGAATTTTGAAACCTTGCCGCCAAACGATGGCAAACAGCGAATTATACAAGAGCTGGTCCCCGGCAAACAGATAACCATAGCGCATATCATTGCCAACCCGGATGAGATTCTTTATAAAAAGCTCGGTCTTGACCCGGCGGTCGATTACAGCCGAAGCGCGATAGGTATTCTGACCTTGAGCCCGAGCGAAACCGCCATAATCGCAGGCGATATCGCAATAAAATCCTCGGGCGCAGAGTTGGGCTTTGTAGACCGCTTCAGCGGAACGGTAATCGTAACGGGTACGGTATCGCAGGTAGAGTCGTCGCTTATCGCCGTTTGCGAATACGCCAAGCAAAAGCTGGGCTTTACGGTCTGCGATATAACCAAAACCTAATGCGAAAGCTCATTTTGATAGGCCGCAGCGGCGCAGGCAAGACAACACTCAGCCAAGCGCTTAAGGGTATAAAGGTTGCCTATCATAAAACCCAATACATAAGCTATGACGACTGGCTTATCGACACCCCGGGCGAATACGCCGAAAACGCAGGCCTTGGCGCCGCGCTCTGCCTCTATTCCTACGAGGCCGACGTTGTGGGGCTGTTGCTTGCGGCAGACGAGCCGTATTCTCTCTATCCGCCCAACATAACCTGCATGGTAAACCGTGAGGTGGTAGGCATAGTAACCTACCGTGAGGGCTGCAGCACAGAGCGTGCCGAGCGTTGGCTCAGGCTCTCGGGCTGCGAAAAAGTGTTTATTATAGACAGTTTAACAGGCAAAGGCATCCCCGAATTGATAGAATTTCTTAAAAAACCAAGTCAAAAAACCTAAAAAACAACAAAAACAAAGATTTTTTGTCGGTTTTGTGTTGACTTTTCTGTTTGATTGTGCTAATATTTAACTGTAAAAAAATAATTTTCAAAAGGAGTTTTGAAAAATGGCAAGCGAATACGAAATCAAAAAACAAATTTGCGAAATCGGTAAGCGAATTTATAACCAGGGAATGGTTGCTTCCAACGATGGTAACATCTCGGTTAAGCTTAACGATAACGAGTTCCTCTGCACCCCCACAGGTGTTTCCAAGGGCTTTATGACCCCTGAGTACATCTGCAAGGTTGACCGCGACGGAAAGGTGCTTCAGGCCAACCCCGGCTTCAAGCCTTCCTCCGAGATCAAGATGCACATGAGAGTTTATAAGGAGCGTCCCGATGTTAACTCGGTTGTTCACGCTCATCCGCTTTATGCAACCGGATTTGCTATTGCAGGCATTCCGCTCACTCAGCCCATCATGCCCGAGGCTGTTATCGCTCTCGGCTGCGTTCCGATCGCTGAGTACGGCACCCCCTCCACCGAGGAAATCCCGGATGCAGTTTCCAAGTACGTTCAGCATTTCGACGCAGTTCTGCTTGAGAACCACGGCGCATTAACCTTCTCCGATTCTCTGCTTAACGCATATCACAAGATGGAGTCGGTTGAGTTCTATGCAAAGCTTCTCTATATCTCCAAGCAGCTCGGCGGCCCGAAGGAGCTCTCCGAGGCACAGGTTCAGCGCCTCTATGAGATCCGTCGCCAGTTTGGCATGAAGGGTAAGCACCCGGCAGACCTCTGCGCTAACGCTAAGAACGGTCAGCCCAGCTGTCACGGCTGCGGCGGTCACTGCAGCGGCAATTGCGGCGGCAAGGACGCCGATATAGTTGCAGAGATCACTAAGCGTGTTATTGAGCAGCTCGGAAAATAAAGAGGTGGAGTAAATGGATGAAAAAACCATAAACTCCATTGTTGATACCGTAGTTGAAAGCTTCCGTCCCCAAAACGATATGTCCCTCTCGGCTGCTCGCCGCTTATCCGAGCGCGTTCGCGAGAAGGCACGTGAGATGGGCGTTAACGCCGTGGTGGCAATATCAAATAAGGGTGCAAACCCCGTGCTTGTGGAATGCATGGATGATTCCTTCATTGCAAGCTATGATATAGCCTTCGGCAAGGCCTATACGGTGGTATCGCTTAAAATGCCGACAAGCAAGCTGAAAGCCTTGGCACAGCCGGGCGGCTCGCTCTATGGCATACAGTTCACAAACGGCGGCAAAATAGTTATCTTCGGCGGCGGCGAGCCCTTATATAATAAGAAGGGCGAGCTTATAGGAGGCCTCGGCGTTTCCGGCGGCACCGAAGAACAGGATACCGCCCTTGCCGAATACGGCAAGAAAATTTTTGAGAGCGCAAGCTTTTAAGAAAGGCAGAGATATTTAATGGATATAAATTCAGCAAATATCGAGCAGATTGTCCGTCAGGTACTTGAGGGTATGGGAAACAGCGCTCCTGCCGCTTCCGGCCCCATTCCTGCAACTGCGCACGTTGCGATGCTCACTGAGCTTGAGAAGTTCGAAATCAAAGAGTATCCGATGCCCGCAGTTGGTGATGACGATGT
>JAZOPP010000090.1:0-1717 GCA_045655625.1 Acutalibacteraceae bacterium | reverse complement strand
AGCCTCGGTCAGGTCGCAAGCCAGACCCTGCCTGCCCTCTCGGTTGTTGATACCTTGGCTGAGATGCCCGTTCTCCGTCCGCTTATCGGAATGGATAAGGAAGATATTATTGCGGTATCCCGCAAGATTGATACTTTTGAGATTTCTATTCAACCCTATGAGGATTGCTGCACGGTATTCACTCCTCGCCACCCGCGCACACGCCCGACCATCGAACAATGCGAAAAGGCAGAGCAAGCGTTGGCTGTTGATGAACTTATCGAGCGCGCCATAGCGGCTACTGAATATTCCTATATTGACTGATTGGAGGACACTTATGAACGGTGAAATAATTTGCGTTGGCACTGAACTTTTGCTCGGCAACATCGTTAATACCAACGCACGCTTTCTCTCGGAAGAGTTGGCGGCTTTAGGCATAAACGTTTATAACCAATCGGTTGTTGGTGATAACGAAGCAAGAATAAAACAGGAACTTAGTGCTGCACTCAAGCGTAGCCAGCTCGTTATTCTGACAGGCGGACTTGGCCCCACTGAGGATGATATGACCAAGGAATGCGTTGCGGGCTTTTTCTCCTTGGGATTGATTGAGGATACTGAGAGCCGCACAAAAATTGAGGAATACTTCAAACGCACCGGCAGAACAATGGCCAAGAGCAATTATAAGCAGGCGTTGTTCCCGAAAGGTGCCTATATATTCAAAAACGACGTTGGAACTGCTCCCGGCTGTGCTATAGAGCACGGCGGAAACACAGTTATTGTGCTCCCGGGTCCTCCTGCCGAAATGGAATATATGTTCCACAAATACGTTAAGCCTTACATTGAAAAGAAGAGCCGCGAGGTAATCGTTTCGCATAAGGTTCGTATTATCGGTGAAAGTGAATCTAAAATCGAGGCGCAGATAAAGCACCTTACCAAACTGCACAACCCCACCGTTGCCCCCTATGCCAACGAGGGTGAGCTTTTCCTGCGCGTTACCGCCAAGGCTGCAACCACGCTTGCAGCAGATTCGCTTTGTAAGCCTGTTATAAACACAATAATCGAAACCCTCGGTGATTGTGTTTACGGTGTGGATCACGAAAACATCCAGACCGCAGTTGTAAATATGCTTAAGGAAAAGAAACTCAAAATCGCCACCGCCGAATCCTGCACCGCAGGAATGCTCTCCTCAATGATAACCGAGGTTTCGGGCGCTTCTGAGATTTTTGAGTTTGGTATTTCGGCTTATGCCAACCGCGTTAAGGTCAACGCGCTCGGCGTGCCTGAAGAAATAATTAAAAAGCACGGCGCCGTAAGCGAGCATACCGCCGCTTATATGGCTATGGGCGTTAGAAAAATGTCGGGTGCTGATTTGGGAATAGGTATCACCGGCGTTGCAGGACCCGGAGCGAGTGAAAGCAAGCCTGTTGGCCTTGTTTATATTGCGCTTGCCGACAAACAAAATGTTTGGATTCGCAAGACCACACTCGGACACGGCAACAGTGAACGTGAGAAAGTTAGACGCAATTCGGCGAGAACGGCGCTCGACCTTGTGAGACGTTATCTGTGCTCACTGCCTGAAATTATGGAGGGTGGTTTTGCTATTGGTTCGGCTCCCCGTGTGCTGCTGCAGCAACCCGCCATTTCGGGTAGGCAAACAATACCCGTCAAGACGGTTCGCCAAAACGCGATGCCCGGCAAGACCTTTACCGACTTGGAACTTGCGCAGATGATAACCACC
>JAZOPP010000089.1:0-11489 GCA_045655625.1 Acutalibacteraceae bacterium | reverse complement strand
TCTACAGCGTTACAATGATAAAAAATTATAGAAGCAATGAAAAAAGGAGGGTGCGGTACTGCGCCCTTTTTTTGCCCCAAAATGGAGGGAGAAGAAGTGAAAAGAAAACGCGAAAAGCGCCTAAAACTGCCTATTCGCCGCATCGCGTCGGATAATATGTTCGTGCTTAAAATGGTGCGTGAGGCGGCGCCTGGACTTATTTTTCTGCGCCTTGCTCTTATCGCAATCAGCGCCGTTACCAATTTCCTCTCGGGCGCTTATCTGCTTCGTTTTGCCATCAACGGCATTGAGGAAGGCAAAAGCTATAGCGATATGGTAACCTTCGCCGTGGTTATGCTTATAGCTAACGTAATTATTGAAACGATTCATCAAATAGCACACAATAGCATAATTCCTAAAAAGATGAACAAAGCTACGCGCTACGTGCATGAGCAGGTTTATAAAAAGGCTTCCTCGGTTGAACTTGAACGTTATGAAAACCCGCTTTACTATAACACCCTGCAAAAGGCAGTCGATGAGTGCCAAAACCGTGTGAATGCCGTGCTCGATACCCTGTGCATGACGGTTTGGAGGGTTATAACCTTCTCGGCAAACTTGGGTCTTCTTATCGCTATCGACCCTTGGCTGATGGTGTTTATCATTGCGCCGCTTATGCTCACTCCGCTCACCGCTCGTTCCAATGAGCTTGGCTACAAGCGCACTATGGATACCAAAGAGGTAAACCGCCGCCGTGATTATTCTCGCCGCGCGTTCTATCTTGCCGATTATGCCAAAGAACTTCGCCTCACCAAAATGCCCGAGCTTCTGCTTCGCCGATACCGCGAGGCAGGTGATGAAAATATGGGTATACTCAGGCGCTACGGCTGGAAAATAACCGGCCTTAACTACATAAGCAGTGAGGTCAGAGAGCTGTTTTCGTGCTGTGCAGCATACGTTTACGCCATTTATAAAACCCTTGTTAAAAAGGTAATGAAATTCGGCGATTGCATTGTTGTTATCGATTCGGTAGGTCAGGTTGCATATACCCTTGCCGATTCGGCAAATATGCTGCTTCGATTTCAGGAAAACGCGCTGTATATCGAGAATTTACGCGAATTCCTCGATTATAAAAACACAATTATCGATGGCGAAAAGCAGCTGCCCGAAAGCGGTGCTTTGGAACTTAAAAACGTTTCCTTCCGCTATGACGGCGCCACCGATTATACCCTTAAAAATATCAATATGCGCATAGGCGCAAACGAAAAAATAGCCATAGTCGGTCATAACGGCGCAGGCAAAACAACGCTCACCAAGCTGCTGCTCCGCTTTTATGATTGCGAGGGCGAAATAACCTATGATGGCACCAACATAAAAGATTTTAAGGTTTCCGAGTATCGTGGTGCCTTTGCGAGCGTTATGCAGGATTATCATATTTTCGCTCTCTCGGTAAAGGAAAACGTAGTCCTCCGCCCGTTAAAGGATGGGGATAACGAGCATATTCTTGATGCACTCAATAAAAGCGGCATAGCCGAAAAGGTTGCCACCTTCCCCCATGGAGCCGATACCGTACTTACCCGCGAATTTGATGATGACGGTGTGCTCCTATCGGGCGGCGAACAGCAGAAAATAGCCATTTCCCATGTTTATTCCAAGCAAAATCGTTTTGTAATACTTGATGAGCCTTCGAGCGCGCTCGACCCCATTGCCGAGCACGAAATGTACACTCGAATGGAAGAAGCGTGCGCAGGCTGCGGTATGATTTTTATATCGCACAGATTATCGTCTGCTGTAACGGCCGACCGAATTTATCTCATCGAAAACGGCGAGGTCTGCGAGGTAGGAACCCACGCAGAGCTTATGGAAAAGAACGGCCGCTATGCCGAAATGTTCCGCCGTCAGGCAGAAAACTATGCGGAGGTGGAAGAAAATGCCTAGACCTCCAATGCGTCGTTTGATGCAAAAGGACAAAAACGCTCCCAAAATCACCAAAGGCCGCGCGCTGAAAAACTGCTTTTGGATGTACGGCCGCATACGCGAGTACGTGCCCGGTCTTATCTTTATGGTGGTGCTGAACGGCATTATCACGGGTATAAACGGTGCCGTTGAAATGCTATACGTTAAAACGCTTTATGATTTTATCGGCAAAAGCATTTCTTTCCAGCGAGCGTTAGAGCTTATCGCCGTGTATACCGTTTATCGCACGTTATGGTACTTTTATAACGCCTGGTTCTGGCAGGTGTATTGGGGTATCGCGCAGGAAAAACTGCATATAGCGCTGCATAGCGATATGTTCCGCAAGGCTGTATCGCTCGACCTTGAGCGGTATGATGACCCCAAATTCTATAACGACTTTATCTGGTCCATGGACCAGGCTTTTCCACACTCGATCAACCTGATGAAGGACACCTCGACTCTTGTTTTCCACGTGGTTTCGGCAATAGCAATATCGGGTATTCTGTTTAGTGTTGACTCGCTTATGGCGGTAATAATAGCTGCCTTTGCAATCCTCAGAGCCTTTATTTCCACCAAATATAACAAGGTAAATTATGAGTTCTTTGATGCCTCAAATCCGCTTTGGCGTAAGGAAGGCTATATTCGCCGTGTGTTTATGCTGCCCGATTATGCCAAGGATCTCCGCGCCACAAGAGTAAGCGAGAATCTCTATGAGGATTACCTAAAAACCACCGATGAAAAGAACAAAATAGTCGATAAATTTAAGGTAAGACGTTCGATTTACGGCGTCCTTGCCCACACCGTTATGCTCTTTGGCGAAACGGGACTGTTTATTTTCGTGCTTCACAAGGTGGTAACGGGCGAGACCTCGCTCGGAACCTTCTCGGTTGCCATGGGTGCTATTTGGCGCCTTTCCTGGACAATGCGCGAGTTTGTAATAGAATTGCAGTTGTTGCACGAGCACGCAATATTTTTGGAAAAGGTGAGAAAATTCACCGAATGCGATCCTAAAATCATTGGCGGCAAACTCGCTGCTGAGCCGTTCGAAAAGCTCGAAATAAAGGGTGTTTCTTTTGCTTATAACGAGGGCGATAAGGAAGCACTCAGCGGCGTTGACCTCACCATCAAAAAAGGCGAAAAAATAGCTATAGTTGGCTATAACGGGGCCGGCAAAACCACGCTCACCAAGCTGATTTCGAGGCTCTATGATCCCACGAATGGCGAGATTATCTATAACGGCAAAAACTTAAAGGAATATACGATTGAAAGCGTGCGTGACCGCATTGCGGCAGTTTTCCAGGATTACCGAATTTTCGCCTCCACACTCGCTGAAAACGTGGCGGGAGGGGAGTGCTCGGAGGAAGAAAAGCAACGTGTTCATCAAGCGCTTGAAAGCAGTACCTTCGAGGGTAAACTGCAGAAGCTCTCGGCAGGACTCGATACCCAGCTCACCCGTGAATTTTTTGATGACGGCACAGTTCTTTCGGGCGGCGAGCAGCAAAAGGTTGCTATTGCCCGCGCGTTTTATAAGGATGCCGACCTCATCATTCTCGATGAGCCCTCGAGCGCGCTTGACCCCGATGCGGAATATGCTCTTAACCGCTCCATATCGGAATATGCCGATAAGAAAACGGTTATATTTATTTCTCACCGTCTCTCAACCACACGCCATGCCGATAGAATTTATATGTTTGAGCAGGGCAAACTGATAGAGGTTGGAAGCCATGAGGAGCTCATAGCAAAAAACGGGAAATATGCCTATATGTTTGAATTGCAGGCAGAAAAATATCGCAAACAGTAATAAAGACCGCCGATGGGTTTCATGCCCTTCGGCGGTTATCATTTTGTTACTGTTTTTTAATTGACTTTGATGGGTGTATATAGTAATATAATAATATATAAAATTAAACTAAGGGTGTGTTATTGTGAAACCGATATACAAACGTGTGCTCTTAAAGCTCAGCGGCGAGGTTCTTGCAGGCGATAACAAGATGGGATTTGATTTCTCGGTTGTTAATTCCGTTTGCAAGTGCGTTAAAGAATGCGTGGATATGGGAGTTGAGGTCGCTATTGTTATAGGCGGCGGCAACTTCTGGAGGGGTCGTTCCAGCGGAAATATGGACCGCACCCGTGCCGACCATATGGGAATGCTCGCAACCACCATCAATTCCTTAGCCCTTTGTGATGAGCTTGAGCAGATGGGAACACCTGCCAAGGTTCTCACCGCCATCGAAATGCGTCAGATAGCTGAACCCTTCACCAAGCGTGATGCTGTTAACTATCTCGAAAACGGCAACGTTGTTATATTCGGCTGCGGAACGGGAAGCCCCTTCTTCTCAACCGATACTGCTGCTGCTCTGCGTGCTGCCGAAATCGGTGCCGATATCATCTTCAAGGCCACCAACGTTGATGGCGTATATGATAGCGACCCCAAGAAAAACCCCGATGCCAAAAAGTACGATACCTTGAAGTTTATCGACGTTTTGAAGGATGGTCTCCACGTTATGGACAGCACTGCCGCATCGCTTTGCATGGATAACAACATCCCGATTTTGGTATTTAACCTTAACGACCCGAAAAATATCGTTCGCGCTATGCAGGGCGAACATAACGGAACTATAGTTTCTTAAATCGATTGGAGGAAAAACAATGGATACTATTTTACTCACCTGTGAAGAAAAAATGGAAAAAACTCTCACCGCGCTGGATGGCAACTTTGCAACAGTTCGCGCAGGCAGAGCCAACCCCTCGGTTCTCGACCGTGTTCAGGTTGAATACTACGGCTGCCCGACTCCCTTAAACCAGATGGCTTCCATCTCGGTTCCCGAGCCGCGTCTGCTCCAGATTCAGCCCTATGATGCCTCCACCTTAAAGGATATCGAAAAGGCAATCAACGTTTCGGATATCGGCATCAACCCCAATAACGATGGTCGTGTTATCCGTCTTGTTTTCCCGCCGCTCACCGAAGAGCGTCGCCGCGAGCTCGCTAAGGACGTTCGCAAAATGGCTGAGGATGGCAAGGTTGCTATCCGCTCCATTCGCCGTGACGGTATTGAAAAAATAAAGGCTATGCGCAAGGCTAATGAGATCACCGAGGATGATCAGGCGGCAGGCGAAAAGGATATGCAGGATTTAACTGATAAGTTCTGCAAGCAGATCGACGTTGCAGCCGATAAGAAAGAAAAAGAAATACTTGAGATATAACAAAAGCCCCATCGGATGTCACCCGTCCGGTGGGTTTTTGGGAGTGGGAGAATATGTCACTTTTTAAACGCAAAAAAGCGGCAGAGGACCGCATATTGCCGCAGCACGTAGCCATCATTATGGATGGAAACGGCCGCTGGGCTAAAAAGAGGCACCTGCCGCGAACCGCAGGTCATGCTGCGGGCAGCAAAACCTTTAAGGATATTGCGCGCTATGCTAATAAAATAGGCATTAAATATATGACCGTTTATGCCTTCTCAACCGAGAATTGGAAGCGCCCTCAGGCCGAGGTCGATAACATTATGGGCATCCTCCGTCAGTATTTAAAGGATACCGACCAATTCAAGAGCGAGAACATAAAGCTCACCTTCATAGGCGGACGAGACCGCCTGCCCGAGGATATAAAAGAACTTATGTTGAAGGCTGAGGATGATTCCAAGGACTTCACCGGAATGCATCTTAATATCGCCGTTAACTACGGCGGCAGGGATGAGATAGTCACCGCCGTTAAAAAAATAATTGAATCGGGCATTCCTGCCGATGAGGTAACCGATGAGCTTATCTCGCAAAACCTCTACACCGCAGGTCAGCCTGACCCCGATTTCATCATAAGACCCAGCGGCGAATATCGCTTATCCAATTATCTTATCTGGCAGTCGGCATATGCCGAGTTCTGGTTCTCCGACGTGCTGTGGCCCGATTTTTCACCCCGCCACCTCGAGGAGGCACTCGATAGCTTCAGCGAGCGCAACCGCCGCTTCGGCGGAGTATAAGCCGTCTTAAAGGAAAGGAAGTTTTTTATGAAAACAAGAATCATATCCGGTGTTGTAGGAATTTTGCTTTTTGCGGCAATACTTATTTTAAGCACCCCCATTGCACTTGATAAATACTATCCGTGGATACTGAAGGCAGCCGTTGCCGTGCTGGCAGCTGTCGGCGTCTGGGAAATCTTAAACAACACTAAAATCGTTAAAAACAAGCTTGTCTCAGGTCTATCTACATTGTTTGCGGCAGGCGCAGTTGTGCTCTTTTCGGGAAACTATGGCGAAAAAGCCTGGCTTGCATATTTCGTTTTCGTAGCAGTACTGCTCACTGTATCCCTCTTCATTCACGATAAAACCAGCCCCGCCGAGCTCGCAGCGGCACAGGCATACACCTTGTTTGTATCCTTTTCGTTCTCTGCTGTGCTTCGTCTGCTTGCAGGCTATGGTATGTTCGCATTCCTGCTTGTGTTCATCTTTGCATGGGCAAGCGATACCTTTGCATATTTCACGGGCGTGTTCCTTGGTCGCCATAAGCTTTGCCCTGCACTCAGCCCCAAGAAAACTATCGAGGGCGCTATAGGTGGCATCGTTGGCTGTATGGTAACCGTTGCGGTAGCCTGTCTTATCAACGATATCTCCATAACCGATACCACTTTGTGGGCGCTCACCCTCTGCACCCCCATTTTCTCCATAATGGGTATGGTAGGCGATATAAGCGCATCCTACATTAAGCGCCACGCAGGCATTAAGGATTACGGCAATCTTATGCCTGGCCACGGCGGCGTGCTTGACCGTTTTGATAGCGTTCTGCTCATCGCTCCCGTGTTCTATTCATTACTTCAGTTCTTCCCCAATATAATATAAAAACAGGTGCAAACGATGAAAACTATTTCTGTTTTAGGCTCAACCGGCTCCATAGGCACCCAGGCTCTCTCGGTTGCACGTGAGGGTGATATGCGTGTTTGCGCCATTGCCGCGGGCAGCAACGTTGACCTTATCGAGCAGCAGGCAAGGGAGTTTTCTCCCCGCATTGCAGCGCTTGGCGATGAAAAGGCTGCCGCAGAATTAAAGCGTCGCCTATCCGATACCAATATAACCGTTTTATCGGGTGAGGAGGGCGTGCTCGCTGCCGCAACCGCAGCCGAGGCTGATATAGTGCTGAACGCTATCGTAGGCATAGCGGGACTGCGCTCCACTATGGCAATAATCGAGGCAGGGAAGACCCTCGCCCTCGCTAACAAAGAATCGCTCGTAACCGCAGGCACACTCGTTATGGAAACTGCGCGCCAAAGGGGCGTTAGCATTCTCCCCGTTGATAGTGAGCATTCGGCTATATTCCAGTGCTTGCAGGGCACACCGAGCGGCTCGCTTAAAAAAATTCTGCTCACCGCATCGGGCGGTCCGTTCTTCGGCAAAACCCGTGAGGAGCTAGAGAAAGTAACCGTTTCTGATGCGCTCAAGCATCCCAACTGGAATATGGGTAAAAAAATAACCATCGATAGTGCTACGCTCATGAACAAGGGACTTGAGGTCATCGAGGCCGCGCATCTTTTCTCGGTTTCTGCAGATGATATTGAGGTGCTTGTTCATCGCCAGAGCATTATTCATTCCGCGGTTGAATTGTGTGATGGTGCTGTAATAGCCCAGCTCGGCACCGCCGATATGCGTCTGCCGATTCAGTATGCAATAACCTATCCCGAGCGCACAGCCTGCCCCTGCGGCAAGCTCTCGCTCAGCGATATCGCAACGCTCACCTTCGCCAAACCCGATACCGAGACCTTCGAATGTCTCGCCCTTTGTATCGAGGCTTCGCGTGCAGGTGGCTTAAAGGCCGCTGCGGTCAACGGCGCAAACGAAGCCGCAGTCGCCCTGTTTTTAGAAGAAAAAATCAGTTTTTTGGATATTCCTCGTTTGGTAAAGCTTGCGTTCTTGGCGCAGCCCGATGTAAAAACATACACACTCGATGACGTTTTTGCAGCCGATAAAGCGGCTCGTGCCATCGTTTTAGAAAATTATAAGTAGGTGGTATTATCCTTTCGTTCCTCTCATCTGCGTGGCCTTATTTGGTAGCAGTACTCGCGTTCCTTATGCTGATATTGGTGCACGAATTCGGCCATTTCATTGCCGCAAAAGCGGTTGGTATAAAGGTAAATGAATTTGCGATAGGCTTCGGTCCCAAGATTGTTCGTTGGCGTTGGGGCGAAACCGAATATAAAATAAATCTCATTCCCTTCGGCGGCTATTGCGCAATGGAGGGTGAGGATGAGGAAAGCGCCGATAGCAGAGCATTCTGCAATAAAGCGGCGTGGAAACGCGGCATCGTTGTGGTAGCGGGTGCCGTTTTCAATCTGCTTATGGGTCTTGTGATAATCGGAGCAACCCTCCTCCCGCAGGACCGTTTTGCAACCACAACCGTTGCCCAATTTGAGGAGAACGCGGTAAGTGTCGAAAGCGGCTTGCAGGTAGGCGACCGCATTATCGAGGTGGATGGCAGACGAGTTTTCACCACCATAGACCTCGGCTATATGTTCACGGGCGTTAAGGACGGTAAACTGGATATGACCGTTGTGCGCGACGGCAAAAAGGTCCAGCTTGATGACGTTCAATTTGCCACCGAAGAAATAGAGGGCATCGATTACGTAACCCTTGATTTCAAGGTTTTCGGCAAAAACAACACCTTTGGAAGCTTGGTTACCCAAACCGTGCGTACGGGCGTGTCCTACGGAAGTGTTGTTTGGTTCTCGCTTGTTGATTTAATAAGCGGCAAATACGGAATTTCCGCAATGTCGGGTCCCGTCGGCGTCACCGCAACGATAGGCGCCGCCGCCAAGCAAAGTCTTGCAAATCTTTGGCCCATTATGGCGCTCATAACCATAAACTTAGGCATTTTCAATCTTCTGCCTATCCCTGCGTTGGATGGCGGCAGATTGCTGTTTATATTATTTGAAATGATAACCCGCAAAAAAGTCCCTGAAAAGTATGAATCATGGGTTCACGCGGCGGGCTTTGTGTTGCTTATTCTGCTCATGCTTGCCATAACGGCAAAGGATATCTGGGCATTGGTGGTGTAAAAGAATGTATAAAAGAAACGATACTAAGCAGGTTAAGGTTGGAAAATATCTTTTAGGCGGCGGTGCCGAGGTGCTCATTCAGTCTATGCTCAACGTTCCCGCTCACGATTTTGAGGGAAACGTTAAGCAGGCAAAGGCACTCGAGGCGGCAGGCTGCGAAATCATCCGCATTTCGGTTCCTGATAAGGAAACCGTGGCGCTTATCCCCCTGCTTAAGGAAGCCGTTTCCGCACCCATAGTTGCCGATATCCATTTTGATTATCGTCTTGCACTCGAATCGGTCGCCGCAGGCGTTGATAAGGTTCGCATCAACCCCGGCAACATAGGCGATGAGCAAAACGTTAAAAAGGTGGCGGATGCTTGCCGTTTAGCCGGCGTTCCTATCCGCATCGGCGTAAACTCCGGCTCAGTCGAAAAGAGCATTCTCGCCAAGTTTGGCGGTCCCACTCCGCAGGCGCTTGTCGCGAGCGGAAAATATCACATATCCTTGCTCGAAAAATATGATTTCAGCGATATAGTTCTGTCGCTCAAATCCTCCAATACACAAACCATGTACGATACCTATGTCCTCGCCGCCGAAACCGTGCCCTATCCGCTGCACCTCGGCGTAACCGAGGCAGGCACCGCGCATATGGGGCTCGTTCGTTCCGCCGCAGGCATAGGAGGTCTTTTGCTTCGCGGCATAGGCGATACCATTCGCGTATCCCTAACTGATGACCCCGTGAAAGAAATTGCAGCCGCACGCGATATTCTGGCGGCAACCGGTGTCCGTAACGAGGGCGCAAGAATAGTATCCTGCCCCACCTGTGGCAGAACAAAGGTCGACCTTATCGGCATAGCAGGCAGGGTAGAGGATGCACTGGAAAACTTCAAAAAGAATATCACCGTTGCAGTTATGGGCTGTGCGGTTAACGGTCCCGGCGAGGCTCGCGAAGCCGATATCGGCATAGCGGGCGGCGATGGTTGCGGTCTTATTTTCAAAAAAGGTGAAATAATCCGCAAGGTGCCGCAGGACGAGCTTTTTGAAGAGCTTATTAAAGAAATCAAGAATGAATATGGAGAATGGTAATGCCAGTAAATAAATTCACCGATATATTCGGCGATTACGTCTCTGCCCAAACGAAAGAGGCGTTTTCTGCCGCGCGGGTGCATGAATGTGAGTTATCGATAGAGGACCGTAGTCTTTATCTCTCACTCACCTCGCCGCAATACATATCCGAGCAGCACCGCCACGCAGTTCAAAATGAGCTCAAGGCGGCGCTCTCACTTGATAACCTCGATTTTAAAATAACCTTTGCATATGGCTCTATCGATTTGGCAGCTATCATTGATATAACCGGAGAAATAAAGAATAAAAACGCCGCCTATAACGGCTATTTCAACGGCGCCGAGTTTGATTTCGATGGCAAAACTGTTGAAATCAAATTGCATTTCGGCGGTCTTTCTGCGGTATCAAGTCTCGGCTTTTCCCAGATGCTTAAAAACCGCGTCCGTGAACTTTCAGGCGCCGAGATAGAGGTTGTTCTCCTGGGTGTGGACGAGCTCTCCGCACCTGAAGCACCAAAAGCGGCTCCTGCTCCCGCACCCGTCCAAAAGGCTTCCGCTCCCGCGGCAGAAAAGAAAGTGCCCGAGGCAGAAAAGCCCCAAAAGGTGTTCACGGGAAAACCGCAGGATGGTCTGCCCGTTTATCTTGATAGCGCGCAGCTTTTCTATGGTAGGGGACTTGACCGCAACGTAAAACCCCTATCCGAATATGTGCCGCTCGGCAATCCCGATGCCGAGGCTAAATTTTCAGGCTGGGGCAGGGTGTTCGATTTTGATTCGCGCACCGTCAACACCAAGCGCGGTCCCATGCTCAGCTGCAAATTCTGCTTCAGCGATAACACCAATTCGCTTGAGGCAAGTCTGTTTATTGATGAAAAACGCAAGGGCGAGATAAAGGCACTTAAAAACGGTGCAGTGCTGCTCATAAACGGCACCTATCAGTATGACCGTTGGGTAGGCGATTTCATAGTTAAGGTAACCGCGCTCGCCACTCTGCAGGAATATTTCGCCAAGGATGAGGCAGAGGAAAAGCGCATCGAGCTGCACTGCCACACCAATATGTCGGCAAAGGATGCGGTATCAAGTGCAGGCGATATTATAAACTATGCCGCTCGCCTCGGCCATAAGGCAATAGCAATAACCGACCACGGCGTAGTTCAGGCGTATCCCGCCGCCGCAGGCGCGGTTAAAAAGCTGCGCAAAAACCCCGATTATGCCGATTTCAAGGTAATCTACGGTGTTGAGGGTTATCTGATCGATGATGAGACTATCGATATCTCCAAACTGAACGCCAAGGAGATAGGCAAGCTTCGCCGCCATATTATAATGCTGGTCCGTAATTTTACGGGACTTAAAAGCCTATATAAGTTGGTTTCCGATGCTCACCTTAATAATTTTTATGGTCGCCCTTGCACCTTAAAGAGTAAATTAAAGGAGCTGCGTGAGGGTCTTATTATCGGCAGTGCCTGCGAAG
>JAZOPP010000088.1:0-14963 GCA_045655625.1 Acutalibacteraceae bacterium | reverse complement strand
GAAAAAAATAAAATGCTTTTCGGCTTCCTCGGTTTCGTATTTCTTTGCTTTCATAGTGGCAACGGGCAGGAAGGTTGCTCTTCCGTGGTTGCCCTTTTTTAGCATTTCAATGGCGCGTTTTGCATCGGCATCGGTCTCTGTAACGATATTCTGCATAGCGTTGCCGAGAGCTACCTCAATTGCAACGGCATATTCACGTGATACGTTTATGATGCGTGAAACAGGACCATATATTCCGCGAAGCACGCCCTTTTCAGCCTCAGCCATAACCTTTTTAACCGAATGGTTGAAGCCTTCCATATTTTTCTCGAGGTCCTCAAGAACCTGGATTTTATGTAACTTGCTTTCGATTTCAAGGGTTGTTTCATCGATATCAGTTTTAAACTTATCGACAGTTTCCCTACGCGCATCCTTGCGCAGTTCATAACCCTTTATGGAGTTGACACACGAAGAAATATTTTCCTCAATTGTATCGAGAAGTTGGTTTGTTTCCTCAAGTTCAGCAGAGAGAGCGTTTATCTCGTTTTGCTTTTCTGCGAGAACCTCATCGATAACCGAAGCACGGTTATTGATTTCGTCAATAGCAGACTGAGCGGTAACCATTTTAACGCGCTCATCCGAGCCCTTAGCCATAAGCTCGTTAAGATTTTTGGAGAGCTCCTCGATATCCTTAGAAATGCTTTCGCTATCGGTAAGCAAATTGCTGAGATTTTCGCTAGTCTCGGCAACCTTAATCTCAAGTGCGGATACCTTATTCTGATTTTCGGCTATTTCCTCAGTTTTCTTGTTTATTTCTTCGGCTGCCGATGCATCACTATCAACAATACCGGAAATCTCCTCTTCAATGCGCAGTACCGTTTCCTTGTTGTGCTCGATAGTATTCTCTAAAACAGCGATATTACCCGTGAGAGTAACGGCCTGCTCCTCAAGGAAGGTTGCGCGAGCGCGCATATTATCAATATCGGAGGTGAGCTTTGCAAAGCCCTCGGAATTGCTCTCAAGATCTGTTTCCATCTGCTTTAACTGATTATCAGCATCGGAATACTGAGCTTCTGCTACCGCTATTTTACTATCCTGATTGCGAATGGCGTCCTTAGAGTTATTAAGGGTATGCATCCAAAGACCGATTTCAAGTTCTTTTCTCTCGGCGGCATATTTTAAGAACTTCTCTGCCTTTTTAGACTGCTCGCCAAGCGGTCCTACGCGGCCCTCAAGCTCGCCTAAAATATCACGCAGGCGCAGCATATTATCATCGGCGGCAGCAAGCTTACGCTCGGCCTCCAACTTGCGATAACGATATTTAGATATTCCCGAAGCCTCTTCAAAAATATCCCTGCGCTCGTGCGATTTAGAACTGATGATAGTATCGATTTTACCCTGTCCTATCATCGAATATCCGTCACGTCCGAGACCGGTATCCATAAATAACTCGTTTACATCGCGCAGGCGAACCGAAACGTTATTGATGAGGTATTCACTCTCGTGTGAACGGTAATAACGGCGGGTTATTGCCACCGTATCATTATCAAAATTCAAACTGCGATCGGAATTATCAATTACCAAAGTAACCTCGCAGTATCCGTGGGGACGGCGCTCGGCTGTTCCGCCGAAGATAACGTCCTCCATGGACTGACCACGAAGATTCTTGGTAGACTGCTCACCCAAAACCCAACGAACAGCGTCAGAAATATTACTCTTTCCGCTTCCGTTAGGACCTACTACGGCAGTTATTCCTCTTCCGAATTTAAGTGTTGTTTTGTCTGCGAAGGACTTGAAGCCCTGAATTTCAATTGAACGCAACAGCACTTTTTATTCACACCCTTTAACTAATACATCGTTTTTTGAAACGTCATTGCTTGCGGTTATCTTAACATTATAACCTATATTACTGAAATAATCTATATTTGATTTTGATTGACCCTTAGCCTTTGAAAGATCCCGTGGATTCACAGAGACTTCATAGGCTCCCTTTTTAGAAAGTTTTGCTTCTATCTTATCTCTGAAAGAGCGAGCTTCACAAAGTTCTCTGAACGCGGGATGCCACGGACCGGCTATATAAGCATCCTCATCGATAGTATGTAATCCCAAGCGGATAACGGGAATACTCGCCGAATCAAACATACAGGAGAGCTTTACGCATAATTCGACCGCTTTATCGATTTGCTGCGGAGCGTATTCCCCGCTTTCGACTAAATCCGCAAGTCGAGTATTTTTTAGCACTATAGTTGGATAAATGCGAACACAGTCGGGCGCGAGTTTAATAATGCGCTTTGCTGTTTCTATATCCTTTTGTTCATCTGAGCCATAAAGTCCCGTCATCATTTGAAGTCCGAGACTAAAACCATGTGCCTTTATCAGTTGGGAGGCTCGCTCTATATCGGAAACCGTGTGTCCCCTATCGTTACAGGATAGCACCGACTCGCACATACTCTGTGCGCCGAGCTCAATAGTAGTTACACCAAATTCTTTAAGCAACGTTAAGATTTCTTCGTCAATAGCATCCGGTCTTGTGGATATTCTAATCCCGCTCACCGAACCATCACGCACGAAAACTGCCGCAGATCGAAGCAGCGTGAGCATTAAATCACGGTCAATTGCCGTGAAGCTACCGCCAAAAAACGCTATTTCGGTGGTTTTAGGATTATAATTTTTGCTCTGCTTTGCAATGTTAACCGCTTCCACAACATCGTCCGCCGTGGGGATTTTTTCGGTTCGCGCAATATAATGCTGATTGCAAAAACTGCATTTATTCGGGCAACCAAGATGCGGAACAAAAATGGAAATATTAGAATGCTTTACGCTCATTCATTTATCCCCATTAACGAGAGTGCCTGTTTAGCGGCTTTCTGTTCTGCCTGTTTTTTACTATGTCCGGTTCCAACGCCGATAACGTTAGAGTTGAGCCTTACCTCAACGGTAAAGCTCTTATCGTGATCGGGGCCACTCTCAGCCACCAATACGTAGGAAAGCTGTTCCTCACGGTTGCGCTGAATAACCTCCTGCAAGGTGGTTTTATAATCCTTAAAAACCTCATCCTCATTGCGATGTTTAAGTTCTTCGGTTACAAAACGGAGCACATGACGTCTCGCCTGCTCCATACCTGCATCGAGATAAATAGCAGCCAAAACCGCCTCAAAGGCATCTGCAAGAATAGAAGAACGGTTTCTACCACCGTTCTGCTCCTCACCCTTTCCAAGCAAAATATACTTGCCTATATCAAGTTCCTTAGAAAAAGCATAAAGAGATTTCTCACAAACAAGAGAGGCTCTAAGTTTAGAGAGGTCACCCTCCAGGCTATCCTTAAAATTCGCAAAAATATATTCAGAAACGATAATTGAAAGCACCGAATCGCCTAAAAATTCAAGGCGTTCATTACAAAGGGATGCATCACCCTTTTCGTTGGCATAGGAGGAATGGGTAAGCGCCAGACGAAGCAGAGATTTATCCTTAAAGCTATATCCAATTTTGTTTTCCAATGCCTGCATAGGTATTCCCCTTACATTTTACTAAGGCCTTCGCTAATCTGACCGATAACGTCCTTTTCGGTATAAAGCACAGCCTGATGAATTGCATTTTTAATGGCTACGGCTTTAGAACTGCCGTGAGCCTTAATTACGGGCTTAGAACAACCGAGAAGCGGAGCGCCGCCAACCTCTTCGGAATCGCCCTTTTTCTTAACCTCCTTAAGTCCACCCTTGAGCACGAGTGCTGCAAGTTTGTTCTTAAGGTTCTTATAAAACACGCCTTTAAGTAGTTTAAAGAACGAGGAAGTAACGCCCTCAATGAGTTTTAATGCTATGTTTCCCGTGAAGCCATCGGTTATTACAGCATCACATTCGCCTTTCATTATTTCTCTGGATTCAATATTGCCCACAAAATTAACGGGAGCTTTCTTTAAAAGCCCATAAGCGGCGAGGTGGAGTTCGTCGCCCTTGGTCTCCTCGGTGCCTATGTTGAGCAGTCCTACGGTGGGATTAGCTCTGCCCTCTACCTTTTCAAGATATACACTCGCCATTACGCCATACTGAGCGAGCATCTCAGGTCTTGTGTCGGCATTTGCGCCGATATCAAGCATCAAAAACGGTGCTTTTAGTCCGGGAATCATGCTGGCTAAAGCAACACGTTTTACGCCCTTAATACGCTTAACTATCAGTGTTCCGCCCACAACAACAGCACCTGTGCTGCCCGCAGAAACAAAAGCATCTGCCTCGCCATCCGCCAACGCGCGGAAAGCTACTGCCATTGAGCAGTCCTTTTTAGCTTTAAGTATTGAAGTTGGCTCATCATCCATAGCAATGACGTCAGGCGCGTGCTTAATTTCCATACCATCAAGGGAAATTTCATTTTCAGCAGCGCACTTTTTAATAGCAGCCTCATCGCCTACGAGAATGGGGGTTATACCATATTCATCGGCACCGAGTCTGGCTCCTTTTATTATTTCGAGCGGAGCATTGTCACCGCCGAAGGCATCAATAGCTATTTTCATTGTTTTACTCCTTAATATTCGAATCGAACCACGAAAGCGAGCGTGCGGATAATGCGGCATAGCGTTCACGCTTGTCCCTTATTTTTTCAGGGAGCGGAGGCAAAACACCAAAGTTTGCTCCCATGGGCTGAAAATCGGTTACGCTTTCATCACAGATATATGAGATAAGAGCGCCTATCATAGTGTAATCAGGAAGAATAATCGGCTCCTCACCGAGAATATGGGCAGCGGCATTATAGCCTGCAATTATACCGCTGGCAGCCGATTCCATATAACCCTCAACACCGGTTATCTGACCGGCAAAGAATATATCTTTTTCCGCTTTTAGCGAGAGAGTTTTATCAAGCAGACGCGGAGAATCGATAAACGTGTTTCGATGCATAACGCCATAGCGCAAAAACTCTGCATTTTCAAGTCCCGGTATGAGCGAGAAAACGCGTTTTTGCTCAGGAAACTTCAAATTGGTTTGAAAACCTACCAAATTGAGCATCGAACCCTCTGCGTTTTCTTTTCTTAATTGAACTACTGCCCAGGGGCGATGTCCCGTTCGCGGGTCACGAAGACCTACGGGCTTCAGAGGGCCAAAACGTATGGAATCCTCTCCCCTTTTTGCAAGTATTTCAATGGGCATACAGCCCTCGTAAACCGTAAGTGGGCGGTCAAAGTCCTTTAAAGGTGCAATTTCTGCCGTTACAAGTGCATTATGGAAACGCTCGTATTCCTCACGATTCATGGGACAATTGATATAATCGGCATCACCTTTATCATAACGAGAAGCAGGGAAAGCAATATTCATATCCACACTATCAGCGGAGATAATTGGTGCCGCAGCATCAAAAAAGCTTAAATGCTCACTCTTTAGTCGCTTCTTGAGACTTTCTACCAATGCATCATCAGTCAGGGGTCCCGTTGCTACAACGGTAACACCCTCGGGAATATCCTCAACAATCTTTTCAATAACGTTGATATACGGATTTTCTCTTATCTTTTTGGTGATATAATCGGAAAATATATCTCTATCCACCGCTAAGGCACCACCGGCAGGCACACGACAAGTATCTGCCGCCTCCATACACACCGAGCCAAAACGGCGCATTTCGGTTTTGAGCAGACCTGCCGCAGAATCAACCCTATCAGCCTTTAGCGAGTTGGAGCAAACAAGCTCTGCAAAACCGTTCATATGATGCGCAGGAGAACGCTTTATCGGCTTCATTTCATAAAGGTCGACATGTATTCCCCTTGCTGCAATCTGAAGTGCGGCCTCACAGCCTGCAAGGCCTGCACCCAAAACATTGATTTTTTTCATTTTACTTTTTCTTTCTTGTGGGGCAATCAGCATTCATACAATATTTTCTGCCCTTAAAGCCCTTTAAGATATAGCCGCCGCACTCTGTGCAAACGTCACCGGTGGGAATTCCGGGTGCTGCGAAATCACAAGCAGGATAATTGCTGCAACCATAAAACGCTTTGCTGGTTCCTCGCTTTACACGCTTAACAAGCTTGGCACCGCACTTGGGGCAGGGTTGCTTGATTTCATCCTCGGGCATAGGCTTGGTATTCTTGCATTCGGGGTAGCCCGGGCATGCCAAGAACTTGCCGAAGCGGCTGCTCTTTACAACCATTTTTCTGCCGCACTTATCACAAACAACGTCACTTTCAACGGCGGGAACTTTAACACGGACACCATCCATGCTCTGTTCTGCCTTTTTGAGCAGGGTTTCAAAGTCACCGTAGAAATCGGATAAAACGTCAGTCCAGTTTAGGACGCCATCCTCGATTTTATCAAGGTTTGTTTCCATTCCTGCGGTGAATTTAATATCAACTATCTTCTTAAAGTGCTCCTTCATCAGCTCTGTAACAACAGTACCTAATGCGGTGGGCTTTAAGGATTTCTTTTCACGCTCGATATACTCACGCTGCAGAATATTAGCAATTATCGGAGCATAGGTAGACGGACGACCGATACCGTTTTCCTCAAGCGCCTTAATTAGAGTAGGCTCCATATAACGCTGCGGGGGCTGAGTGAAGTGCTGATTAGGCTCAAGCGATTTAAGTTTAAGAACATCACCTTTCTCCATTGGAGGAAGAATGCCGAGTTCCTCATCCTTTTCATCTTTACCCTCTTCATATAAGACGGTAAAACCATCGAATTTTACGCTATAACCGCTTGCCTTAAACAGATAATCTCCGGCTATGATATCAACAGAAACAGTATCCTGCACGCAGGCAGACATTAAGCTGGCTACAAAGCGTTCCCAAATGAGCTTATAGAGCTTATACTGTTCGGTTGAAAGCGAGTCTTTGATCTGCTCGGGAGCAAGGTTAACGTTGGTGGGACGAATAGCTTCGTGAGCATCCTGAGCGCCTGCCTTGGTTTTGAAATAACGCGGCTTCTTAGGAAGATATTTTTCGCCGAAACGCGAAACAATATATTTGCCTGCGGCAAAACGAGCTTCCTCGGAGATTCTCAGCGAGTCGGTACGCATATAGGTTATCAGACCGGTAACGCCCATGCCGGGTATCTCAACACCTTCATAAAGCTGCTGAGCTATCTTCATTGTGCGCTGACCGCCAAAGCCTAACTTACGCGAAGCCTCCTGCTGCATAGTGGAAGTAGTGAACGGAGGAGCCGGCTGCTTATTGCGAACACCCGTTTTAACGTTTTCAACTACGTAATCCTTACCATCAAGCTCGGATACAATTCGATTAGCATCATCGGCACATACGATTTCAAGTTTTTCGCCTGCTGCAGTGCCATAAAGATAAGAAGCAAAGGATTTTCTGCCGCTTAAAAGCTTGGCATCGATAGTCCAATACTCCTGCGGAACGAATGCCTCAATTTCCTTTTCACGGTCAACTATAAGACGGAGTGCAACCGACTGAACACGACCTGCAGAAAGACCACTCTTTACCTTTTTCCAAAGGAAAGGGCTAATCTTATAGCCAACCAAGCGATCAAGCACGCGGCGAGCCTGCTGAGCATCAACAAGGTTGGTGTTTATCTTTCTGGGTTTGCTCATTCCTGCCTTAACGCCACTCTCGGTTATTTCGTTAAAAGCAACACGATTGGTATCGTTCATATCAAGCGCCAAAATCTGCGCTAAATGCCACGAAATGGCCTCACCTTCGCGGTCCGGGTCGGTTGCGAGATAAACCATTTCGCTCTCAGCTGCGGCAGCTTTAAGCGATTTGATAAGTTCTTTTTTATCGGACATATTTATATACTGAGGAGCAAAGCCATGCTCGGTATCAATACCTAAACGCGACTTCGGCAAATCTCTTACGTGACCGACAGATGCCATTACTTCATATCCCGCGCCAAGATACTTTTTTATACTCTTTATCTTACCGGGAGACTCAACAATAACCAGTTTTGACATTTTCATACTCCTTATTGTACTTTAAGATAACGACCGCCCGGAACAGCTTTAACTGCTCCCATAATTTCGAGTTCAGTGATGGCGGCCATCAATTCACTTGCATTATAATAGCAAAAAACGCTGAGTTCATCAACGCAAAAGGCGTCCGCTGGTGCAGCATTATATATCGCAGTTGCGACCTCGGAAAGACCCGAGAGGTCTGCTTTTACTTCGGTTGATTCTTCTGTGTTTTTAGCGTTGGTTTCTTTTTTAGAATTGTTCATCGGCTTAAGTGGGCCGCTGAACGCCTTTTCAATATCAAGTTTATCTTTGTATATGCCAATATATTCAAAGAAAACATCATTTGCGGTGAGAAGCGGCTTTGCTCCATCACGCAAAAGGTTGTTTGAACCGATATACTGCGGAAGCGTTGGGTTGCCGGGAATGACAAAAACATCCTTCCCCTGCTCGAGCGCATGACGCGAGGTTATAAGCGCGCCGCTGCGTTCCCCTGCCTCGATAACCACCGTTCCCAAAGTTAGTGCCGACATAAGGCGATTTCTTATTTCAAAAGCACCTTTAATTACCGGATACTCCGGCGGACACTCAGTGATTATACAACCGTTATTATTTATTATATTTTCACGCAAGGATTCGTTTTCCTTAAGATAATCATATCCAAATCCACAAGGCATCACCAGCGCGGTTACTCCATTTTCAGCAAGCGCACCTCTGTGAGCAGCGCTATCAACTCCAACAGCGCCACCGCTGACTATTATCATTCCGCCGCGAGCAAGACGCGAGGAAAGTGAATATGATGCTTTGATACCGAAATCCGAACATTTGCGTGGACCTACAATACATACCGACGGTATCGATTCAAAATCGGGCATAACACCCTTAACATAAATTACAAGCGGAAAATCAGGGATTCTTGCAAGACACTCGGGATAGCTATCGCTTCCGTAAGGAATAACTGCTATTCCATTCTTTTTGCAAAACTCAAGTGCTTTTTCAGCCTCATGAAGCGAATGTTCTTTAGCGCGTGAGAGCGCCTTTTGAGTGAAAAGTCCCGAATTATACAGTGCCGAATAATCCGCATCAAAAACGCCTTTAGCGGAACCAAAGCGATCCAATATTGCAGCGGTCTTACCATAGCCGCAACCGAGCAAACTCTGCAACCAAACCGAATATTTCATAAGCTACCTCTGCATTTCCCACATAACAATAGATGCAGCAACAGCGGCATTAAGTGATTCCGCTCTGCCAATCATCTTAATAGTTATGGGCGTGCAAACCGCCTTTGCTTCTTCGGTTAGTCCGTTCGCTTCATTGCCAATAAGCGCAGCGCAACCATCAGAAAAATCAACGTCTGTTAAAGATTTGGCATCGCCCGACACTACACATGCATAAAGGCTTAAACCGCTCTCAGAAAGCGCTTTTACAAAGTTTTCACACACTATCACGGGAATGCGCAGCAAAGCACCCATAGAAGCGCGAAGCGACTTGGGCGAAAATGGATCGCAGCCGCCATCGGAAATGATAATTCCATCAATCCCTAAAGCCTCTGCAGTTCTGGCAACTGCACCAAGATTTGAGGGATCAGCTAAGTTTTCAAGCGCAATATATCTGCCCTTAGGGTTAATGGCTTGCTGCTTTTCTTCCCTTTTTACAAGACAAACTATGCCCTGCGGAGATTTGGTATCCGAAATTTTCGAAAACACGTTATCGGATAGCAAAAAGGCTTTCTCAGCCTTAGAAGCAAGCAACTTAATATCGTCACTATATTTGCCCAGTGCGGTTTCGGAAACGAGCAGATGGGTAAAACAAAAGTCGTTTTCAGCCGCATCGCGACAAAGACGTAATCCTTCAATGACGAAAAGACCGTGCTCTTTTCGGGAACGGCCTGAATTATTCAGCTGGGCTACCAGCTTTATTAAGGGATTATCCCTGCTTGTAATTTTAGTGAACTCGCTCACCAAAACACCACCGCCTTGCGAAGTGTTTTAAAAAAAGGCCGCCCGAGAGCAAAAATATTGCCTCGGGCGTAAAAACATTATTTGCTTAAAGCCTTCTTGGCAGTTTCTGCAAGGGTAGCAAAACCGGCAGCATCATTAACAGCCAGCTCAGCAAGCATCTTGCGGTTTAACTGTACACCGGCCTTCTTAAGACCGTTCATGAATGTAGAATAATTCATGCCGTTCAGCTTTGCAGCTGCAGAAATTCTGGTGATCCAGAGACGACGGAAATCACGCTTCTTAAGTCTACGACCGATATAAGCATAATTGCCCGACTTCATAACAGCTTCTTTAGCAGTTCTAAAGAGCTTGGACTTAGCGCCAAAATAACCCTTAGCGAGTTTTAAAGTCTTTTTTCTTCTTTTGCGTGTGGCTAACGCACCTTTTACTCGTGCCATTTATAGCAACCTCCGTTATTTCTTGTTATTTCCCTTTACTTATAGGGAATCATTTTCTTGACTGCTGCTACATTTGTTGTGTGCGCAACCACAGTCTTGCGAAGATTTCTCTTACGCTTGGTAGTCTTCTTGTTTAAGATGTGCGATTTGTAAGCATGTGCACGCTTAACCTTGCCGGTCTTGGTAAGCTTAAAACGCTTTTTTGCACCGCTGTGAGTTTTAATCTTAGGCATTTTAAAATCCTCCCTTTAATATACAACTATTTAGTAGGCTTCGGAGCGAGGAACATTAACATGTTTCTGCCCTCCATCTTAGCAGGCTTTTCAACAACCGATGCTTCCGAACAGTATTCTGCAAAACGGTTCATTGTGTCGAGACCGATCTCGGGATGACCCATTTCACGACCGCGGAAACGGATAGAAACCTTTACCTTATTGCCTGCGCCTAAGAACTTCTTAGCCTGGTTGCCTTTAGTTTCAAAATCGTGAGTGTCGATGCTGAGACCCAAACGAATCTCTTTTATCTCAACTACCTTTTGATTCTTCTTGGCTTCCTTCTCGCGCTTGGCCTGCTCAAAACGGTACTTTCCGTAATCCATTATTTTGCAAACGGGCGGATTAGCCGTGGGAGCAATGTTAACAAGGTCAAGATCCTTTTCGTATGCTGCTTTTAAAGCGTCCTTCACCGGAAGTATTCCGAGCTGAGAACCGTCAGAATCGATAACTCTGACCTCTTTGAATCGGATTTCTTCGTTGATGGCAATTTCTTTGCTGCTAATAGGTAAACACCTCCAAAATAAAAAGCGTGGACGGCATAATCCGTCCACGCATAATAAGCCTATTGTTTAAAATAGAGAACTTATTAACCCTGTAAGTCGAACCTCGGGGTGAGAACGGAATACCGTATCTGCTTTATTGTAAGTCCTATTTTAACACATTTTTTCGGTTTGTCAAGAGGAAATTAAAACTCAATACCTAAATATTCAACATATTCCTCTAAACACATATTGAGTTCGTTCATTTTCGCCGCGTGCTCCTTGCCAACGTAGCGATAATGCCAAGGCTCATAGATAATCTTGGTTATCTCCTGCTTGTCCTTAGGATAGCGCATAACAAAGCCATACTCTGCGGCATGCTCCTGCAACCAATCGAACTGTTTTGTATTCTCGAAAGATTCTTCAACAGAATTAAGGTCAACCGCCAAACCTAAGTTATGGTCGCTTGTTCCCGGAACGGCAACAATGGTTCCCGCTTTTTCCTTGGCTCGTTCTTCACTATAGCCCTGATTAAGCCACTTTTGAACCTCTGCATTATAGAGATTAGTTTGCTTTGTGAGGGTGCGGAAGCACGAAATTACAAGAAGATTTACGCCATCGCGATTGGCGGCGGCAAGCATATCGTTAAGATCACCTACAGCGCGAGCATCAAAGCTCATACCCTGATCGCGTGCATATGCACGGGTTATAAGGCCTGTTTCAACCGTAAAGTCGGCAGGCAAAACATTTTTATAGTTTGCAACTCGCAGTTTCCACAAATCCTCTTGCGAAACCGTGGGTTTATTTTGCGAACTCGTATCGCTTGCAGTGCTTGAGGAATCGTTGTTTTGTATCGGGTCGGACACCGAAGGTTTACCATTATCGGCGAGCTTTGCGCGAAGGCGCATATTATCTGCGAATAAAACGATAGTTACGATAGCAAGAACCATCGTAACTACCGACAGAAAAATTACAGCTCTGCGCGCCGCCGAAGATCTTCTGCGTTTTTTACGCACATGAGAATTCGTAGGCACCTCTATAATCCTCCGTTATATTATTCTGATACGGATAACGTCATCACCTATAGCGGCGATAGCATTCTCTATCTTCTGCTTATCAACAGCGCCAACATCGAGCATTGTGTATGCATAGTCGCCTCTGGACTTATTGATAAGGTTCTCAATGTTAACGTTCTCATCAGCAACAGCTGTGGTAATGCGAGAAAGAATATTGGGAACGTTCTTATGAATAACGCAAACACGGGTATCGCCGCTGCGGGGCATAAATGCCTCGGGCAGGTTTACGGAGTTGGTTATATTACCGTTTTCAAGATAATCAGAAAGCTCGCGAACTGCCATAATAGCACAGTTTTCCTCTGCCTCGGGAGTGGATGCTCCAAGGTGCGGAATGGCGATAATTCCGTTAACGTCAAGCAGATCCTCGCTCGGGAAATCGGTTACGTAGGAAGCAACCTTTCCGGATTCGAGAGCAGCCTTTATATCATCGTTGTTAACGAGGTCTCCACGAGCGAAGTTAAGGATGCGAACGCCATCCTTCATGGATGCGATGGTATCCTTATTGATGAAACCCTTGGTCTCCTTGGTGAGCGGAACGTGAACGGAAATGTAATCGCACTTTTCGTAGATTTCCTTAAGGTCCATAGCGTGGATGGCATTATGAGTAAGATGCCATGCGGAGTTAAGGGAAAGATACGGGTCATAACCATATACCTTCATGCCAAGCTTGTTGGCTGCATTGGCAACCAAAACGCCGATAGCGCCAAGGCCGACGATACCGATGCTCTTACCGAGAATTTCAGGGCCGGTGAAAGCACTCTTGCCCTTCTCAACCATTTTGCCAACCTCTGCGCCGTTACTCTTTAAGGTTTTTGCCCATTCAATACCTGCAACAACCTTACGGGAAGAAAGCAGAAGACCTGCAATTACAAGCTCCTTAACTGCGTTTGCATTTGCGCCTGGAGTGTTGAATACAACTATTCCCTGTTCAGAGCAACGATCGATCGGAATATTATTGGTGCCTGCACCTGCGCGAGCGATAGCCTTTAAGTTAGCATCAAACTCGGTTTCATGCAAGGATGCGGAACGAACGACAGCACCATCGGGGCTTGCTACGTCATCGCCAACGGTATAAGCATCGGCGGGAAGAAGCGAAAGTCCGTTATTGGAAATTTTATTATAGGTTTTAATGTTAAACATTACATATGCTCCTTTTCAAACTTATCCATAAACTCAACTAACTTGCGAACACCTTCAATGGGCATTGCATTGTAGATAGAAGCGCGCATACCGCCAACCGAACGGTGTCCCTTAAGGTTAACGAAGCCTGCCTTCTTAGCTGCTGCAACAAACTCTGCATCGAGTTCTTCGCTTCCGGTTACGAAGGGAACGTTCATGAGAGAACGATCCTCAGGTACAACAGTGCCCTTGAAGAGCTTGCTGTTATCGAGGAAATCATAAAGGATCTTTGCCTTTTCCTCGTTATACTTCTTCATTTTTTCAAGACCGCCCATAGTGTCGCGGATCCACTTCATAACAAGACCTGCAACGTAGATGGTGTAGCAAGGCGGAGTGTTGAACATGGAGCCGTTTTCGGAATGGGTTACATAGTTGAACATAGTGGGAGTAATGTCCATAGCGTTGCCAAGAAGGTCCTTGCGGATAATAACGATGGTAAGACCTGCGGGAGCAACGTTCTTCTGAGCACCGCCATAGAGCACGCCGAACTTGGTTACGTCAATCGGCTCGGAAAGCATGCAGCTCGAAATATCAGCAACAAGCGGAACGTCACCGGTATCGGGAAGGGTGTTCCACTTGGTGCCGTAAATGGTGTTGTTCATGCAGATATGGAAATAGTCTGCATCGGGGGTGAAGGTGGATTTATCCAGTTTCGGAATATAGGAGAAGGTCTTATCGGCAGAAGATGCGATAACCTTAGCCTCGCCGTAACGAGCAGCCTCCTGATATGCCTTCTTAGCCCACTGACCGGTAACAACGAAGTCAGCCTTCTTATTCTTATTCATAAGGTTTAAGGGAAGCATTGCGAACTGCGAGGATGCTCCTCCCTGCAGGAATAATACTGCATAATGATCAGGAATGTTCATAAGCTCACGGAGGGTTGCCTCGGTCTCATCAAAGATTGCCTGATATTCCTTGGAACGGTGAGACATTTCCATAACGGACTGACCGGTTGTTCCAAACTCTAACATTTCGGCTGCGCAGGTCTTAAGTACTTCCTCGGGAAGCATGGAAGGACCGGCACTGAAATTATAAACTCTTGACATAATAAATGACCTCCAAAAAATAACTGTTGTTACATTATATTAAAGCAGATTTGCAAAGTCAATAGGTTTGTTAAAAAAATATCAATGTTTTTTATTTTTTAGCAAAAAGTTTGTTAAATTTATAACAAATAATAAAGCAAGCAAACCCTCATCGAACGATGAGGGTTTAAATAATTACTTATCAAAGTGTTCGCAAAGCCACTCAACGGAGTTCTCTACCCAATCGTATTTGCGGGCAAGAGCAGGTTTATTGCGATAAAGGCGCTGAGTCGAAAGTGCGAGGCCATGATCCCCTTTTTCATATATATGGAGCTCAAACGGAACCTTATTGGCACGCAGCGCTTCGGCATATAGCAAGCTGTTGGCAACGGGAACGCAGCGATCCTCAAACGTGTGCCATATAAAAGTGGGCGGAGTTGTGGGCTTAACGCGCTTCTCATTAGAATGCTTTTCCCACTCGCTCTCTTCCCTGCTGCCCGAAAGGTTAACAAACGATCCTTCGTGGCGTTCGGGTCCACCGGTAATTACGGGATAACAAAGCACGGCATAATCAGGACGATATGTGCAGTTCTTTACTGCCTGTTCACCAAAAAGCTCAACCTTATCCCACTCGGTGGAAATATTGGCAGCGAGATGGCCTGCAGCAG
>JAZOPP010000087.1:0-3064 GCA_045655625.1 Acutalibacteraceae bacterium | reverse complement strand
GGTCAGTTTGTTCTCGCAGGTAACATCCTCGTTCGTCAGAGAGGAACCCACATCCATGCCGGTAACAATGTCGGCAAGGGTTCTGATGATACCCTTTTCGCACTCATCGACGGAAAGGTAAAGTTTGAGCGTGTAGGACGTGACCGCAAGCAGGTTAGCATCTACGCTGCTGAATAATCAGATTTGCCCGGCTGAGTTTTCTCAACCGGGCTTTATTTTTGAAAATAAGAAGGGAAGGGCGGCATTTTGCCGCGCAAAAATATGTTTGTAGATGTAGCAACCATTCATCTTAAAGCGGGCGACGGCGGCAACGGTGCCGTTTCGTTCCATCGCGAAAAATACGTAGCAGCAGGCGGACCCGATGGCGGCGATGGCGGCAAGGGCGGTAATATAGTCTTTGCGGTTGATGATAATCTGTCAACGCTTGCCGATTTCCGCTATAAGCGCAAATACGTGGCCGAAAGCGGTCAGAACGGCGCCCCCTCAAGGCGTACGGGCAAAAGCGCACAGGACCTCACGGTTTTCGTTCCGCGCGGAACCCTCGTTAAGGATGCTGATAACGGTAGAATAATAGCCGATATATCCGATGATGAGCCTGTGGTTATCGCTCAGGGCGGCAGAGGCGGCTGGGGCAACTGGCATTTTGCCAACTCCACCCGTCAGGTCCCTCGTTTTGCAAAAAGCGGCATCCCCGGCGAAAAGCTGGACGTAACGCTTGAACTTAAACTGCTTGCCGACGTAGGCCTCATAGGCTTCCCGAACGTTGGAAAATCAACCCTTGTTTCGGTTGTAAGCGAAGCAAAACCCAAGATAGCAAACTATCACTTTACAACTCTCACTCCCGTGCTCGGCGTAGTCCGCAAGGAGGAGGGAAGCTCCTTCGTTATGGCGGATATTCCCGGTCTTATCGAGGGTGCAGGCGAGGGCGCAGGCCTCGGCCATGAGTTTTTGCGGCACGTTGACCGTTGCCGTCTGCTCGTTCACGTTATCGATATTTCGGGCAGCGAGGGTCGCGACCCCATAGAGGATTTTGAAAAAATCAATCACGAGCTTGCTGTATTCAGCCCCGAGCTTGCAACCCGCAAGCAGATAATCGTTGCCAACAAGTGCGATTTAACCGAGGATGAAGAGGTTGCCCGCATTGGTGAATGGTTCACTTCTCGAGGCTATGCATTTTTCCCCGTTATGGCTGCAATTGCCGAGGGAACTGATAAGCTTGTAAATCACATTTTCGAGGAGCTTTCAAAGCTGCCTCCCATCATTCGCTATGAGCCTGAACAGCGCGAGGCTGTCATCACCTTTACGGGTAAAAAGCAGCGTGAATTCACCGTTCGCAGAGATGGAGCCGCATTCCTTATTGAGGATGCCGAATGGCTTCTCAAAATTCTCGAAACGGTTGATCCCGAGGATTATGAATCGCTTCAGTATTTCCAGCGCGTAATGAAGGAAAGCGGCATTATCAAAGCACTTGTTGATGCAGGCGTCCGCGATGGCGACACCGTAAAGCTTTACGATATTGAGTTTGATTATATCTCTTAACGGAGGGGTAATATGGTAAATCCTCAACAGCTTAATCCTGCAACGCTGGCGTTTATGGGCGATGGGGTTTATACTCTGCTTGTCAGGGAGCGCCTTTCGGCAGTATCACGCCCGTCGGGTGAACTGCATTCGCTATCGGTAAAACTTGTGAATGCCACCGCGCAGGCAAAAAGCTTTAAGCTTATTGAGCCTATGCTCACCGAGCAGGAAACAGCAATATTCAAGCGTGGCAGAAATGCCCACACGAATACCACACCAAAAAACTCAACCAACGGCGAATACCACACCGCTACGGGACTCGAAACCTTGTTTGGTTTTCTGTATCTCGGCGGTCAGGTAGAGAGAATGCAAGAACTTTTTTCGGTTATATGGAACGATTTTTCGGATAAAATATAACTGAGGTGGTTATATGCATTCCGCGCGCAAAAGCATAATAGATATCTTGTTTTATATCATCGGCTGCGGAATATATTCTGCAGCCGTTGTTGTTTTTACCGACCCTAATCATATCTCTCCCGGCGGTGTAACGGGAATTGCGCTGCTTTTCAAGCACTTTTTCTCTCTGCCTGCAGGAATTATGGTGTTCACGCTTAATATTCCGCTTATCATAATCGGATTCATAAAATTCGGCGGCAGGTTTATTATCAACACCGCTATTGCAACCGCCATAATGTCGCTCACACTCGATATTGCAGCCTATATCCTCATGCCATACTATACTGATGGCATTTTGGCGTCGCTTTTCGGCGGCATAATGATGGGCGCAGGGCTTAGCCTCGTGTTGCTTCACGGCGCCACAACGGGCGGTGCAGATATAGCCGCCAAGCTTATAAACAACCGCTATCCCTATCTCTCAATGGGCAGAATAATATTGTTTATCGACCTTGTGGTGGTAATGGTGTCTGCCTTCGCCTATAAAAATTTCGAGAGCGCGCTTTATTCGGTTATATCTCTTTATGTGTCCTCCCATGTACTTGATACACTGCTCTACGGCACCGATAAGGGCAAACTAATACACATTATAACCAATAAACCCCAAGAGGTCTCAGCCGCGGTATTTCGCGAACTGCACCGTGGGCTGACCCGTATTAAAGCCATCGGCGGCTATACGGGGGAGGAGAGGGCGGTGCTGCTATGCGCCACACGACCGACCGAGGTCTCGGCGTTGCAAAAGCTCATCCGCACAACCGACCCCGATGCATTTTTAATAATCTCCGATGCCGGCGCAATTCTGGGCGAGGGCTTTAAAAGGAATGAATAAAAAAGAACCAACCCTTACGGGCTGGTTCTTATGTAATGGTGCCGGTGGCGGGGGTCGAACCCGCACGGTATCGCTACCAACGGATTTTGAGTCCGCCTCGTCTGCCAATTCCAACACACCGGCTTAATATAATTATTATACAGTTGTTACTTTAAAAAAGCAACAACCATATATCAATTATTTTTTAATTTTTGGTTTTCTAAATAGTACTATAACACATATTAAAACTAGCACTAAAGAAATTATAAGTGGAACAACAACGTT
>JAZOPP010000086.1:0-4154 GCA_045655625.1 Acutalibacteraceae bacterium | reverse complement strand
CTTGAGGGCACTCCCAATGAGTTAAAGCTTAAGTATCTCGCTGATAACGATTTTGCCGATCTTAAGGGCGAAGAACTCAAAAAGGCTATTGAAAATGCTATCCGCGAAAAGGATGGTAACCTTGTTGGCAGCATGGCTTCTCAGGGAACAACCCCCCGCCGTTTAACCGATCTCATAGGTTCGCTTTGCGACCTCACCAGCGGTTCGGGCGATAAGGGCACTCCTATTGTTCTTGTTCAGGGCTATTTTGACAATTTAACCGACTAATTTAAAAGAGCCGATTTTTTCGGCTCTTTTGTCATATATGTGTGCCTATTGCGCACACATGTTTTCTTTGATAAAAATGCATATAAAAAGATGCGCTAAAAAGCGGTATTTAGTCGTTTTTTCTGTTTGACAAAGGTATTGTGATATGATAATATATATTAAATAATATAAGCATTAACTTTATTGAAGTTTTGTTCTGCAAAATTAGGAGGATGGAAGATGTCAGAGATAAAAGCACAAATGATAGCATCAACCCTCACACCGCAGTTAACTGACGGTGTTATTTCGTGCTTTTCTGCCTCTCCCGTTTTTTCGCGCTATAATTGCCCCCAATATTGTATTTTTCCCGGTTTTTGCGATGTGCATGTGCATTTTCGTGAGCCGGGTTTTTCTTATAAAGAGACCATTTTTTCTGGAAGCAGGGCAGCCGCTCGCGGCGGTTACACCGCCGTGTGTACCATGCCCAATCTTAATCCGGTGCCCGATAGTGCAGAGAATTTGAAGCTGCAAACCGATATCATCGCTCGCGATTCTGTGGTTAATATTTATCCCTATGGTTCGATAACCGTTCGCCAGATGGGTGAACAGCTATCCGATATGGATGGTATGGGTGAGGCCTTTGCCTTCTCGGATGACGGTAGAGGAGTTCAAAATGCATCTCTCATGCGCGAGGCCATGTTAAAAGCCAAGGCACTTGGCAAGGTTATAGTTGCACATTGCGAGGACAATTCGCTTCTGCATGGTGGTTACATTCACGCCGGAGAATATGCTGCGGTTCACGGTCACAAGGGTATCTGTAGCGAGAGTGAATGGGGTCCCATAAAACGCGATATTGAATTAGCCCGTGAAACAGGCTGCGCTTATCACGTGTGCCACATCTCAACCAAGGAGAGTGTTGAGCTGATAAGAAAGGCTAAAGCCGAGGGTGTTGATATAACCTGCGAAACTGCACCGCACTATCTCGTTATGGATGATAGCGATCTTTTAGAGGAGGGCAGATTCAAGATGAATCCGCCGCTGCGCTCACGCGAAGACCGCGAGGCGCTTATCGAGGGTATTAAGGATGGCACGATTGATATGATCGCGACCGACCACGCACCACATTCGGCTGAAGAAAAATCAAAAGGCCTTGCAGGAAGTGCGTTTGGAATTGTGGGACTTGAAACTGCGTTCTCCGTGCTTTATACAAAGCTTGTGAAACAAAAGGTTATCTCGCTCGAGCGACTTATCGAGCTTATGGCTGTGAATCCGCGAAAGCGATTTGGCATTCCCTTAGGATGCGATTTCACGGTTTGGAATTTGGAAAAAGAATACGTCGTAAACCCGGATGAATTTCTTTCCTTAGGCAGAGCAACTCCGTTTGAGGGTGAGCGCCTTGCGGCAAAATGCTGCCTCACGGTGCGCGACGGTGAAGTGATATTTTTGGATGAACAGATTTAGGAGGCTTTATATATGGCAAAAAGAACAGATATCAAAAAAGTTTTAATCATCGGCTCAGGCCCTATCGTTATCGGTCAGACCGCCGAGTTTGACTATGCAGGAACCCAGGCTTGTCTGGCACTTAAGGAGGAGGGCTATGAGGTAGTTCTCGTTAATTCCAACCCTGCAACAATAATGACCGACACCACAATTGCCGACAAGGTATATATGGAGCCGCTCACTTTAGAGTATATTGCAAAGATTCTGCGTTATGAGCGCCCCGATGCTATCGTTCCCGGCATTGGCGGACAGACAGGTCTTAACCTTGCAATGCAGCTTGAGAAAAAAGGCGTTCTTAAGGAATGCGGTGTTGAGCTTTTAGGTACCAGCAGCAAGAGTATTGAGCGTGCTGAGGACCGCGAGCTTTTTAAAGAACTTTGTGAGTCTATAGGCGAGCCGGTTATCCCGTCTGAGATAACCTATAATCTTGAGGAAGCGAAGGCTGCCGCTGCTCGCATCGGCTATCCGGTTGTTCTTCGCCCTGCCTTCACTTTAGGTGGAACCGGCGGCGGATTTGCCAACAACGAGCAGGAGCTTATGGATATAGGCATCAACGCGTTCAAGCTTTCTCCCGTTCATCAGGTTCTTATCGAGAAATCCGTTAAGGGCTATAAAGAGATAGAATTTGAGGTAATGCGTGACTCTAACGACCACGCTATCACCATCTGCGGCATGGAAAATATTGACCACGTTGGCATCCACACGGGTGACTCTATCGTTGTTGCGCCTATTCTCACTCTTAATGACCATGATCTTAAAATGCTCAACGATAGTGCAATCAAGCTTATCAAGGAACTCAAGATCGAGGGTGGCTGTAACGTTCAGTTTGCTTTAAATCCTGAAACCAGTGAGTATTTCCTCATTGAGGTTAATCCCCGCGTTTCCCGTTCCTCGGCTCTTGCCTCCAAGGCCAGCGGATATCCGATTGCTCGCGTAACCGCCAAGATTGCCGTTGGTATGTCACTTGAGGAAATCGCAATCGCTAATACAAACGCAGCATTTGAGCCGCGTCTGGATTACGTGGTTGCAAAGCTTCCGCGTTTCCCGTTCGATAAATTCACAACCGTTCCCAACCTGCTTGGAACTCAGATGAAGGCAACCGGTGAGGTTATGGGTATAGGCTCCAATCTTGAGGAATGCTTGCTCAAATCGGTTCGCTCGCTCGAAACCGGTGTTTGCCATTTCCATCTGCCCATGTTTGACAATATGGAAACCGAGGCAATATTTGATTATATCTCCGAGTTCCGTTCGGATAACGTATTCGGTGTTACCGAGCTTCTCCGCCGTGGTGTTTCGATTGAGAAGATTCACGACGTAACCAAGATTACTCCCTATTTCCTTGAGTCCTTCAAGAAAATAGTTGAAATGGAGAAAAAGCTTTCCGAAAACGTTGGCAATATCGAGGTACTGCTCGAGGCAAAGAAGATGGGCTTCGGCGACCAGTTTATTGCTAAACTTTGGAAAACCCGCGAGATAGATATTTTCACCCTCCGCAAAAAGAATAATATGTTCCCGGTATATCGCATGGTTGATACTTGCCACACCGGCGCATATATCCCTTATTTCTACTCGTCCTACACCGGCGAAAACGCTTCCATACTCGGCGATAAGAAAAAGACGGTAGTATTAGGCGCTGGTCCTATCCGTATCGGTCAGGGTGTTGAGTTTGACTATTCAACTGTTCACGCAGTTACAACTATTAAGAATTCAGGCTATGAAGCCATTATCATAAACAATAACCCCGAAACGGTTTCAACCGACTATACCACCGCCGATAAGCTTTACTTCGAGCCTCTTACCACTGAGGACGTTATGAACATTATTGAGTTTGAAAAGCCTGAAGGTGTAATTGCCTCCCTTGGCGGACAGACTGCAATCAACCTTGCTGAGCCTCTTATGGAGCGTGGTGTAAAGATTATCGGTACTGACTGCGACGCCATCGAGCGCGCAGAAAATCGTGACAGTTTTGAAAAGGTATTGGAGGAATTAAATATTCCTCAGCCTCAGGGAAGAGCAGTTACAAAGATTGAAGACGGTATCAATGCCGCAACGGAGATAGGTTATCCCGTGCTTGTTCGTCCCAGCTTTGTTTTGGGCGGTCGTGCTATGCAGATCGTTGCCAATGAGGAGCAGCTGTGTCACTATTTGAAGACAGCGGTTGAAATTGATGAAGACAAGCCTGTGCTTGTGGATAAGTATATCCAGGGCAAGGAAGTTGAGGTCGACGCAATTTGCGATGGTATCGATGTCTTTGTTCCCGGCATCATGGAACTGGTGGAACGCACCGGTGTTCATAGCGGTGACTCCATCAGCGTGTATCCTGCTTTCAGTATTTCCGATAAAGTCAAGGGTATTATCCTGCAATATGCCAAAAAGCTGGGATTGGGCATTGGCATTATCGGTTTGTA
>JAZOPP010000085.1:0-3685 GCA_045655625.1 Acutalibacteraceae bacterium | reverse complement strand
AGGTCGGCACCCATGCCTGCAACGTCACCAACGTTATCACCAACGTTATCGGCAATAACGGCAGGGTTGCGGGGGTCATCCTCGGGGATGCCTGCCTCAACCTTACCAACCAAGTCGGCGCCAACGTCGGCCGCCTTGGTGGAAACACCGCCGCCCACACGGGCAAACAGCGCCATCGAGGAAGCACCCATGCCAAAGGTGAGCATCGCCGCCGAGGTAGAGGAAGCATCAAGCTCGAAAACGTATTTAAGCAGTGCAAACCAAATGGAAATATCCAAAAGGCCAAGACCAACTACCGTAAAGCCCATAACGCTTCCCGCACTGAAGGCAACACGGAGACCGCGGTCAAGTCCCTCGCGGCAGGCGTTAGCCGTGCGCGCGTTGGAGGAGGTTGCAATAGTCATGCCGACGAAGCCCGAAAGGCCTGAGAAAAGTCCGCCCGAAATAAAAGCAAACGGAACGAACCAGGTCAGCATATCGAGTGCCGCCATAACTATTAAAACTACGAACATTGCCAAAAAGAAAACAGATACCACGGAATACTGGCGCTTAAGGTAAGCCTTGGCGCCCTTTTTGATCGATGCGGAAATTTTGCGCATCTGATCGGTACCTTCCGAGAACTTCATAACCTTCTTCGCGCAATAAAGAGCAAAGAACAGGGCTAAGAATGCTCCAAGGAAGGTAAAGATTACGATGTTGTTTACCATTTTTTCTCTCCTTCGAAGAAAAGTTTTGCGGCTGTGCCATAGGCACTAATTACTCAACATCTCAAATACCGTAGAAATATTTTATAACCTTATAAAGCGAATGTCAAGAGAAGCGCCGAGAGCGAATAAAATTTTGATAAAAACAGCAATAAAACTCCTACATTTATATATAAAAGGCCCAAAAGGGCAAAAACAAGGCCGTTATTTTTGGTTTTCTGTTTAATTTTCTTTATTTTTCTTTGTTTTGTATTGACTTTTGTGTGGTTTTAGTGTAATATTACCTTAGATTAATGTCGGGAGGTATCCGAATGAACGAAAATTACACGCATGAAATCAAAAAGTCGGAAAGAATTGATAGACTTATTTCTGCACTTTATGACCATATGCCCGAAATCGAGGCAGAGCGTGCGGTGCTTTTAACCGAATCATATAAACAGACCGAGGGCGAGCCGATTAACGTTCGCCGAGCCAAGGCGTTTTACTATATCGTGAGTAACATTCCGATAGCAATCCGCCCCGATGAGCTGATCGTCGGCAGCGCAACCAAATCGGCGCGCGGCTGTCAGGTGTTCCCCGAATATTCCTTCGAGTGGCTCGAATCGGAGTTTGAAACGGTGGCAACCCGCCCCGCCGACCCGTTTTATATCTCGGATGAAACCAAGAAAACGCTGCACGAGGTTTATAAATATTGGAAGGGCAAGACCACGAGTGAGCTCGCAACCGCCTATATGGCGCCCGAAGCTCAGCAGGCGGTCGACCATAATATCTTCACCCCCGGTAACTACTATTATAACGGCATCGGTCACGTAACGGTAGATTACGCCAAGGTGCTTCGCATCGGCTTTGAGGGTATCAAGGCTGAGGCTGCAGCGGCACTCGCCAAGCTCTCAAAGGGTGATGGCGATTATGCCAAGCGCCACCACTTCCTTGGTGCAGTAATACTCAGCTGTGAGGCTGCCGAGGTTTATGCCAAGCGTTATAGCGAGCTTGCCAAGGATATGGCAGCAAAGGAGCAGGATGCTTCCCGTCGTGCTGAGCTTTTGCAAATCGCTGAGAACTGTGCCCGTGTTCCCATGCAGGGAGCCCGTTCGTTCTATGAGGCTTGTCAGTCGTTCTGGTTTGTTCAGATGCTGCTTCAGGTTGAATCGAGCGGTCACAGTATTTCTCCCGGCCGCTTCGATCAATATATGTATCCTTATTATAAGGCCGACCTTGAAGCAGGCAAGATCACCCCGGAATTCGCGCAGGAGCTTATGGACTGCATCTGGGTTAAGCTCAACGACCTCAACAAGGTTCGTGATGCCGCTTCGGCAGAGGGCTTCGCAGGCTACAGCCTGTTCCAGAACCTTATAGCAGGCGGTCAGGATAAATACGGCAACGATGCCACCAACGAGCTTTCCTATATGTCTATAGAGGCAACCATGCACGTGCTTCTGCCGCAGCCATCGTTCTCGGTCCGCGTTTGGAACGGAACGCCCCACGAATTCTTAAAGAAGGCGGCAAAACTCACACGAACAGGCGTTGGTCTTCCTGCCTACTATAACGACGAGGTTATCATCCCCTCTCTCCAGAGCAGAGGACTCACGCTTGAGGATGCCCGCGACTACAACATAATCGGTTGCGTTGAGCCGCAAAAATCGGGCAAGACCGATGGCTGGCATGATGCCGCGTTCTTCAATATGTGCCGTCCGCTCGAGATGGTGTTCTCCAACGGTGTTGATAAGGGAGTTCAAATCGGTCCCAAGACCGGCACCCTCGCAGAACTCGACACGTTTGATAAGTTCTACGATGCTTATAAAAAGCAGATGAACTACTTTATCGAGCTGCTGGTTAACGCCGATAACGCAATCGACCAGGCACACGCCGAGCGTTGCCCGCTTCCGTTCCAGTCCTCGATGGTTGAGGATTGTATCGGCAAGGGCAAGAGCCTCCAAGAGGGCGGCGCACACTATAACTTCACCGGTCCGCAGGGCTTCGGTATCGCCAATATGGCGGATGCTCTCTGGGCGGTAAGAGCCCTCGTTTATGAGCAGAAGAAGTTCACGCTCACAGAGCTTAGTGAAGCGCTAGATAACAACTTCGGCAAGGAGCTTGATTACCACGCAGCCCATCGTATGACCGAGCAGGTAGCCAAGGAGCTGCTGGCTCAGGGCAAGAAGTTGGAAGAGCAGGATATACATAATATATATAACGTTGTTCGCGAGAACACCTGCCCGCCCGATAAAAAAGCCCGCTACGATGAAATGTTATCGCTTATAAACGCGCTGCCGAAATACGGCAACGATATAAAAGAAATCGATATGTTTGCGCGTGAGGTAGCTTATACCTACACCCGCCCGCTCGAGGGATATAAAAATCCCCGCGGCGGTATTTTCCAGGCAGGTCTTTATCCCGTATCGGCAAACGTGCCGCTCGGCGCTCAAACGGGTGCAACCCCCGACGGCCGCTTAGCCTACACCCCCGTTGCCGACGGTGTTTCGCCTGCGGCAGGCCGCGACGTTAACGGACCGACCGCTTCGGCAAACTCGGTTTCCCGACTTGACCACTACATTGCCTCCAACGGCACCCTCTTTAATATGAAGTTCCATCCGTCGGCACTTGCAGGCGAGAGCGGACTTGAGAGCTTTGTTGCTCTCGTTCGCGGCTACTTCGATCAAAAGGGCAGCCATATGCAGTTCAACGTCGTATCGCGCGAGACCTTGCGCGATGCCCAGCGCAACCCCGATAAATATCGTTCGCTGGTTGTTCGTGTAGCGGGCTACAGCGCCCTCTTCACAACCCTCTCCCGTTCACTGCAGGAGGATATAATCAACAGAACTGAGCAGGGAGGGTTTTAATGGACGAAATACTGAATGTTAGGGGAAGAATTTTCGACATTCAGCGTTTTTCGGTCCACGATGGCCCCGGCGTCCGCACGATAGTCTTAAGTCGGATGCCAAGCGGTCTTAGGAAGACAAGGGTTAAGGGCAACACCTTGG
>JAZOPP010000084.1:0-2863 GCA_045655625.1 Acutalibacteraceae bacterium | reverse complement strand
CACCCTCAGGGAGCTGGCGTTCGGGATAAAGAGCCTCGAAGTATTCGGGTGTTTTGTCGATGTTGGGCAGTAAAAGTTCTGCCATGCGGCGGTTGTCACTCAAAGTTTTCACCTCAAATATATAATTATATATATTATTACAGATTTTACCTTAAATTACAATATAAAAATCAAAAAAAGGACTGAAAAAATCAGTCCTTTTTGAAAATTATTGTTCTAAAAGTTTGTTAAGCTCGGACATAAAGGTTCCGATATCCTTAAACTGGCGATAAACCGAGGCGAAACGAACGTAAGCAACCTCATCAACGCCCTTAAGTTTATCCATAACAAGCTCGCCTATGCGCTCGCTGGTAACCTCGCGGTCGAGCGAGTTCTGCAGGGTTGCCTCAATTTCATCAATAATATGCTCGAGCATATCAATCGAAACGGGGCGCTTCTCGCAGGCACGCATAAGACCGTTAAGCAGCTTATCGCGGTTAAATACCTCGCGAGATTTATCCTTCTTAATAACGATTACGGGAAGGCTTTCTATTATTTCATAGGTAGTGAAACGCTTCTGGCACTTAAGGCATTCACGGCGGCGACGTATGCGCTCGCCCTCATCTGTGGGTCGCGAATCGATTACTCGGCTTTCCTCAAAGCCGCAAAAGGGGCATTTCATAAAAATCCCTCCGGTAAATTTTTGATAATTATACCATATATTGTATATAATTTCAAGGATAAAAAATAAAATACGACAAGCACTTGTATAACACCCCGAAATATGATACAATTTTCGCTGTGAAAAACAAAAAAGGAGAGTTATTATGAGTTATCAAACCGATATGCCCAAAGCAGGCGATACCACCTGCACAATGCACACCACCATGGGTGATATTAAAATCCGTCTTTTCCCCGAGCACGCACCCAAGGCGGTAGAAAATTTTCTCACCCACGCTAAAAACGGATATTATAACGGTCTTAAATTCCACCGTGTTATCAAGGATTTTATGATTCAGGGCGGCGACCCGATGGGCACCGGCATCGGCGGGGAGAGCATCTGGGGCAAGCCCTTCGAGGATGAATTCACTCCCGAGCTTCACAACATCCGCGGCTCGCTTTCAATGGCGAATGCAGGTCCCTGCACCAACGGCAGCCAGTTCTTCATCGTTCAGGCAAAATCCGTGCCCGAGCAGATGGTGCCCCAAATGGAAAGCCTCATAGGCCGTGGTTTTACTGAGGATTCGATTGAGGATTATAAAGCCCTCGGCGGCACTCCCTGGCTCGATTTCCGCCACACCGTTTTCGGCTTTGTTTACGAGGGTATGGAGGTTGTCGATGCAATAGCCGAGGTTGAGGTTGGCGCAGCCGATTGCCCCAAAACCGACGTTCTCATCGAGAGCATTTCGCTCGCCTAAAAAATAGATAACGCCGAGAGCCGCTCGCTCTCGAGCATATGGTGAAGCAGCATCCGAAACGTGTCACATTCGCAGTAGAACATATTGTCCTCTCCCGTTGCGGCATAGCTTTTGAGCCTCGTGGCAGATAGTACGATTTCATCCACCGTGTCACGGTTTATGACCGATGAAAGCCTCAGATGCGCCTTTTCCCAATCAGTTTTCAAATCCGCCGCTAATATAGCGGCGGATTTTTTATTACCGTTTTTATATTCTTGCTCGCAGTTTTCTATTCTGTCACGGAACTCCTTTGCATAGTGCTCGGTCATCACCCTGCCGCCCACCAAAATGCCAACGAGCAATATAAGCAGTGCGCCTGCCGCAAATAGCCTTTTCATATGGCATTCTCCTTTTTAACGGTTTTGAAATTTTTATCGCGGTCGGCGGTTAAAATAAAGATCTCCTCGGGCGAGAGCTTCTGCTTTTTTAGCTCCTTATCAAGTTCGCTGCGGCTTATGCCAAGCTCATCGAGCGAGGAAAAAATAATCTTCCCATCGCATATAACAGGCAATGGCAAAAGGCTTTGCTCCCTCTTTATTTTCATATCCTTTTTTTGTACGCTATCGAATTCGCTGCGTCGCAAAACGCTTAAATTTCCGTTCACCTCAAGCACCGCAAAGGCAACCTCGCTTATATCAAAAACGCTGCTTTGGCGCAAAAGTTCAATAAGGTCAAGCACCGTAAGCCGCACCCGCTTCATCGCCTTTTCATCCACCTTGCCGTTTTTGATTATCACCACGGCGCGACCGCTCATCAGTTGTCTCACGGTTTGGCTTTTAAGCTCAATAACCGATATGATTATTTCAAGTATAACCAGCGTAAAAATGGCGGCAATTCCCGTAATAACGGGGCGCGTTGGGTCTTGCAGCGGAATGGCGGCTATTTCGGAAATCAAAATAGTAACTACCAGCTCGTTAGGCTGCAAATCGCCTATTTGCCGCTTGCCCATAAGCCTTATCGCCAACGTCACAAAGATATACATAACCGCGCATCTTATAACAATAGAAATCAAAAAAATCACCGCACATATTATGCGCGGTGATAAGCTGTTTTACCCAAATATTTAGTTAATTTTGTAGCGCAGCGTCATAAGACTGTCGCCAAAATGCATATTCTCAACCGCAACCTCAGGATGAGCCACCGAAATATCGGCGTGGCTGAAATTCCAAAAGCCCTTAACGCCTAAGGAAATAAGCTGCTCAGCTATCTGTGGCGCAGCCTCCTTCGGAATGCAGAGAATAGCGGTCGAGGGCAGGTTCTCGCGGCAAAATTCATCCAAAAGCGAGGTGTTGCGAACGGGGATATTGCGAATAATCTCGCCGCTCAGTGCTTCGTTTTTATCAAAAATTCCGATAAGCTGAAAACCCAACTGCTCGAACTTAACGTGGTTTGCAATTGCGCGGCCGAGATTGCCAACGCCCACAAGA
>JAZOPP010000083.1:0-10847 GCA_045655625.1 Acutalibacteraceae bacterium | reverse complement strand
GCGCTATGTATTACCTGCGGGAACCAATGGAAGATAAATAGATTGGCGCAGCACTCGGCACCGCGTTTGCACTCTTTTGCGCGCTCGCATCGTTCGGCATTGGCAACGCAGGACAGGTGCAGGCGGTGGTTGTGAACGTCGGCGAGGTTATAAACGCGGAAAACTCACAGCTTTCGGCGCTGATTATCGGCGTTTTATTATCTCTCGGCGTTGGCGCAGTGATAATAGGCGGTGCGCGCCGCGCGAGTGCGCTTGCAGAAAAAGTGGTTCCCGCTATGGTTTTGCTTTATAGTCTTTGTGCTGTTTTAGTAATTCTCGCAAACCGCGAGCGGGTGGTGGCGGTTTTTAGTTCTATATTCCGCCACGCTTTTTCTCTTCGTTCTGCGGGCGGCGGCGCGGTGGGATTTTCGGTTAAAACCGCCATTACGGTGGGCTTTCGGCGCGGTGTTTTCTCGAATGAGGCGGGCATGGGCTCCTCGGCGGTGATAAATTCCTCCGCCGAAACTAAAGAGCCCGTAGAGCAGGGTATGTGGGGAATGTTTCAGGTCTTCGTTGATACTATCATTATGTGCACGCTGACCGCAGTTGCCGCGCTATCCTCGGGGCTTATCGACCTTGATAGCGGCAAAGCCTCCGCGACGGCGGGTGACGCACTCATAAGCCGCGCGTGGGAAACAGTTTTCGGCGAGTGGGGCTCTGTGTTTATAGGCATTTCGGTGCTCTTTTTTGCGTTTTCGACCATTATCGGCTGGTCGGTGCTTGGCGTTCGCGCCTGGGAATTTTTATTCGGCGGCGAGAACCTTTATATTTATCGGTTTTTATTTGTGGGAGCGATAGTGCCTGCGGCTGTGGCGAATTTGGAGGGCGTTTGGCTTTTTTGCGATATTGCCAACGCGCTGATGATAATTCCAAATCTCACGGGGGTTTTGCTTCTCTCGCCGAGAGTGAGGAAAATAACCCGAAACTATCTCGCGCGGAGGCGGCAAAGCAAAATACTGCCACTTGTGAGTGCTGAAAAGCAGAACGAAAAAATCTTGTAAAATGCATGGGGTTATGGTATTATTTTACTGTGAATCCAAGGAGGTATTTTATGGAGCTTTTGCATCTGCTTCGTGATATAAGTTCTCCCCTGCTCGATAAGCTTTTTTTAGCCATAACCTTTTTGGGAGACGAAACATTTTTCATAATAATTGGACTTATCGTTTTCTGGTGTATCGATAAATACGAGGGATATTACGTGCTCTCGGTTGGTTTTATCGGCACTATGATAAACCAGTTTCTTAAAATTTTGTGCCGCGTGCCGCGTCCGTGGATCAAGGACCCCACGCTGCGCCCCGCCAAGGGAGCGCTTAGCGGTGCGGGAGGATTTTCCTTCCCCAGCGGACACACGCAGTCATCGGTCGGCTCGTTCGGCAGTATTGCCTGCTTTGCCAAGAAAAAGGCGGTTCGCATAGCCGCTATCGTTTTGTGCGTTATCGTGCCCTTTTCGCGCCTTTATCTCGGCGTGCACACGCCGCAAGACGTTTTGGTTTCGCTCGTTATTGCCCTGCTGCTTATCTTCGGTTTGCGCCCGATTATAAAGCGCGGCAGAGAGAAAAACGGATATATGTGGGCGCTTATCGGATTTATGACGGCGCTGGCGCTCGCTTTCCTCGTTTATATGGAGTTTTTCGCTCCCTCGTCGCTCGATGCGCACAACTATTCCCACGCTTATGAAAACGCCTACACTTTAACGGGTTGCGTTTTGGCGCTTTGGATAGTTTATTTTGCCGATAGCCGCTATACCCGCTTTGAAACCGCGGCACCGCTGCTCGGGCAGGTATTAAAACTCTTGCTCGGCATTATTATCGTGTTTGCGATTAAGGAGGGGCTTCGCGCACCGCTTGCGGCGATAATCCCCCACGAGGGTGCCGCCAGAATGCTGCGCTATTTCCTGCTGGTTACCTTTGCAGGCGCGGTTTGGCCCGCAACGTTTTCTTACTTTGCAAGGCTTAAAAAGTCTTCTAAATAAAAATTTTTTAAATGGAGGATATGAAAATGGAACTTAAAGGTACTAAGACCGAAAAAAATCTTCAGGCTGCGTTTGCAGGCGAGAGCCAGGCAAGAAACAAGTATACCTACTTTGCTTCTGTTGCCAAGAAGGAGGGCTATGAGCAGATAGCTGAGCTTTTCCTTAAGCCCGCCGAGAACGAAAGGGAACACGCAAAACTGTGGTTCAAGGAGTTAGGCGCGCTGGGCGATACCGCACAGAACCTGCTTGCCGCCGCCGAGGGCGAAAATTATGAATGGACCGATATGTATGCCACCTTCGCCGATGAGGCTGAGGAGGAGGGCTTCACCGCTCTGGCTGCTAAATTCCGCGCTGTTGCCGCTATTGAGAAGACCCACGAGGAGCGTTATCGCGCACTGCTTAATAACGTTGAGACCGCTGCCGTATTTGAAAAGAGCTCGGTTACCGTTTGGGAATGCCGCAACTGCGGACACATTGTTGTGGGCATGAAGGCTCCGAAGGTTTGCCCTGTTTGCGTTCATCCGCAGAGCTACTTCGAGGTTAGAAAAGAAAATTATTAAACATTAAAAAGGCAAAAAACAAGGATGTGCAGATTTTTCTACACATCCTTGTTTTTTATTTTAAGTTTCATTTTCAATTTCAAAAAGCACTTGATTCATAATGTCAGTTTGCAGATGATTTAATTTGATGCAATCTTTTGAAGCTGCTTTCTTATTCTTTAAAGCATAATAACATATTGCATATAGGCCACCAGCCATTATTCCATTATCCATCGTTATATCGCCATATCCGCATATTGAAGGAGTTGTGCTAATAAACTGAATTCTAGAAAACACAGTAGGCGCACTAATACTAAAACTGGACACGACTGTATTCCATACAGCATCCAAATATTCTTTTCTTATAAAAAGCGTTAGTCTATATGTATCTTCATCTGTTTTTGCCTTATTTAATGCCTCCATGTTTTTTATAATGGCATCCTTATAAACATCCTTACAGTTTATACACGCATTAACAATGGCCGTTGTAAGAACTTCACGCATAGACAGACCAAACATATTATCACCTCACACAAACATCATATTACACAAACGCTATAAAACAAATATAAAACAGACATTAAACCCTCGAAAATGTCAAATGTTCTTATCTAAAACACTCAACAGGCTCGGATAATACCCATGTATTCTCTACCGTTTTAAATTTACTTTTGATTTTTTCGTTAATAATATTAACATTAATATTCAATGCACTTTCTTTCCAATTGCTATCAATCCAATCTGAAGAATCTTGAAGCGCTTTCAGCGCTTCATATGCTGGTATCATATAGTCATCAAATAGATTCATTTCCGGTATGTGAAGTCCGCCACAATCTTGACAACGTTTTAAAGATTTAGACTTATTATGCACAAAAGCGTTTCTTTTTTGGACACATTGAATTATTCTTTGAATGGGTTTTTCTCCCCTACTAAGTTCAATTCCCGCCCCTAATCGTATTGTTAAAATCCATTTGGATTGAACATCCAATCGGTCGATTGTTTCTGCAAAACTTTCTGAAATATATGATGCGGCAAGCGTATTAATGAAACTTTCCAACGCCATAGCCGAAAAGCATACTGTTTTAATGCATTCTTTGCGAATTATTGAAGCCAACTCATGTGTTTTATCATTAGGCTCCATATTTGTTTGTTTATTTATTTCTATATATGCATTTTCAGCGTTTAAAAAGCTTTCTGCTGCGATTTCAACAAATAGGTCATGCATCATATTATAGCGATATTGAACCCGTAAATCCCTATCACTCGTTTCTTGTTCTTTTTTAAAAAAATTGAAAAGTCCCACGACACCACCTCTATTTTGATTATATCACAAAAAAACCATTTTTCAATAGATACACCCCCGCCAAGTAAATCGGCGGAGGTGCATATCGGTTGGCTTTTTGCCTTTTCTTTAAAATATAGTTAGTTATTATCTTTATTTAACTGCGTTGGCTACTGCTAAGTAGTTATTGGAGAGAATTGTATCGATGCCCATTTTGATGAGCACCTTTGCATCCTCGGGGTCATCGGTGTAGAACACGTTGCAGATAATGCCGTGGTCGTGCGCTTTCTTTATCATATCATCGTTCATATAATTGCGGAACATCTGAACCTTTTTGCAACCGTGCTCTATAGCGCGGTCGACAATCTCCCACGGGTCATCGCCCAAGCCGCAGCAGGTGGGAATATCGGGATAGGTCTCGCGGAAATAATCGAGAATGCTATCGCGCGTGCTCATAAAATAAACGTGCTTGCGGCAATCATAACGGTCAACAAGCGCAACCGCTTTATCGATGAATGCCTTATCGAAGCCGCCCTTTTGGCCATCGGGCTTTATGTGGATATTCATAACGGTGTGACCGGCGAATTTCTGCAGAATTTCCTCAAAGGTGGCGATTTTAAGGCCTGCGAATTTTTTATCGAAGTGCGAGCCGAAATCGAGCGTTTTGAGCTCGGCTAAGGTCTTTTCAGCAACCATGCCGCTGCCGTTGGAAACACGCTCTAAATTTGGGTCGTGGGTTGAAACAATTTCGCCATCGGCGGTCTGCCAAATATCGAACTCGATTTCCTCTGCGCCCAGGGCGATAGCAGCGCCAAATGCAGGCATACTGTTCTCGGGTGCCACAGCGGAGAAGCCGCGGTGCGCGCAAACGCGGGGATAGCTCATGCGCTCATCAAAGAGGGCAATAGCAGCGCCGCCGTTGCGATAAAGCCACGGGCGACGGCCCTCCTCAATATACTGCCAATGAGCCTTGGGCATACCCTTAAAACCTGCGGCTTTATAATATTTCTGCTTGGGGTCGATTTCGGCTATGCCGAGGCCGATACGGCTGCGCATATCGCAGAGCACCTCGCCGTCGGGCGCTATGATGCAGCTGCAGCCGCAGATATCCGAATCCTCGCCGAGCGATACCGCGCTGCGGATTAAATATGCGTTGGTGTTATAGCAGAGGAAACGGTTGATGATGGAGAGAGCCTCGTGGCGGTCGGTTCGCTGATGGGAGCAGCCGATGATAATATCGATATTGCGAAGCGCCAGCGGGGCAAAATTCTCATAGAAATAGAAATCATAGCAGGTCATAAAGCCGAAGCGAATGCCCTCAATTTCAACGGTGTAGGGCTCGGCGAGCTCATAGCTATAGTCAACGCCCAGCTCGTTGCCACCCTCTTTTTCGGTTTTAACCTCGCTGGGAGCGGGATGAGCCTTATAATATTTGCCTACGGTGTTGCCCTCGCGATCGATAGCGTGGGTGGTGTTGCGCCAGCCATCGGCACATTTATCGGCAGCGTTGACAAACACAAGCGCATTGCAACGAATTGCCGTTTCGCGCGCTTTATCTAAAATGGTTTTATTATATTTTTCTATCATCTCGTGGAAATCTGCCTTGGATGCCTGGTCGGCAGGGACGTCAGCATATTCGGGGATGACGATTAAATCCATATCGGGGGTGCAGCTATCGATGAGCTTGCACTGCTCCTCGAAGCACATTGCAGTATCCTTAGGGTCAAACGAATAATAGGGCTGAACAACACAAACCTTCATATTAAAGCCTCCAAACAGGTTGTTTCATTCATTTTAACACAACGCGACAATAAAATAAAGAGCCTTTGAAAAATTCAAAGGCTCTTTTTTATTTTGCATACATGGTAAATAAGTTTATCTGGTCATATACTGCGGGCCAGCGGCTATCGCCCTTGGCGGTTACGCAAATATATTCGCTGCCGTCATCCGCCTTGCCGAACGCGGCTATGCAATAACCCGACTGATCAGTATATCCTGTTTTGCCGCCCAAGATATCCGAGCCCTCCGGCTCGGTTCCATACATATAACTAAAGAGCGTGCTGGTGAGCGCAACGCCCTGCGGATGCTTATTTGTGGCGGCGGTGGTATATTGATAGGTTTCCAAAATCTCGCGACAAAGTTCGTGTTTTAGCGCCTCCGAGAGGATGACAGCCATATCATAAACCGTGGAATAATTTTGCTTGTTGTGAAGCCCCGTTACGTTGGTGAAATGAGTGTTTTCAAGACCTAACTGCTTAGCCTTTTGGTTCATCTCATCAACAAAGGCTTCCACGCTGCCCGAGGTTGCAATAGCCACGCATTCAGCAGCCTCTGCTCCCGAGGGAAGCACAGTTCCGTAAAGCAAATCGCGGATGGTTACCGCCTCATCATCCACAAAGCCTGCAAGCGTTGCCTCGGCACGATAGAGCGGGTCGATTATCTCGGTGGTTACGGTGAAGGTTTTATCTAAATCCTCGTTTAGCTCGAACGCCACCAAAAGTGTCATTATTTTGGTGAGCGATGCGGGATACATTCTCTCGTGCATCTGTTTTGATGCTATCATCTCGCCCTTTTGCAAATCGAGCACCGCTACGAAATGACTATTTATATCGGCAGGTGTTGCCATATCAGCAGCCGCCTGCGGCAGCTTGACAGCCGGCGCCTGCTCTACTGACGAGGTATCCTCCACGTCGCTTTGTGTGAGCGAGGCATCCTTCGCTTTTTTGCCCGAGCAGGAGGATGAAATTACCGATATAGCGATTATTATTGCGGCGATAAGCACCACCGCGCGTGCGATAAGACGCAAAAGCGCTGCTCGTTTTTTGGCGCGGCGAATAGCCTCTTTGCGCTCGTTATAACGGCGCTGTTGCGCTTCTCTTTGTTCCTTTTCCGACAAAGCTTCTTCCTCCAAATTTATGCCACGCCCTGCCAGCCATAAAGCACGAGGGCGATAATCGCGGTTATGATAAGATCAAGCGGCAGGCCCTTAAGGCTTTGCGGCACGCGGGAGTGCTTAACCGATAGGCGAGCACAGAAAAAGATGCACAGCACAAGCAAAAGACCTATTCCGTAAAAGAGTGCAGAGAGCACTGAAAAGCCCCAATTTTTGCTCTCGGCGCAGATGCAACAAATGCCCATTACGGTGCCGAATGCAACGGCGCCCTGAGAGGATGAAAATCCGCCGAACAGCCAGGGCAGCAGCTTTTTGCCTGCAAAAATTGCAGCACCGCATATTAAAACAAGTATTAGCGTTTTGAAGCAGGCTATTCCCAGAGGGATAACTATAAATTTATAGATGGGATAAATAACCGCAGTGGTGATAACACCCAACACCGCCATTGCGCTGCCGAATATTGCACTGCCGCGCAGTGTATCGGTTGCGAGCACGTTATTACCAATTCCTATAGTCTTAAAGCAAATGAGGTTATCGGCAAGCACGCCTGCCAAAAGGAGCATTAGTATCTCACGCATTCTCCTCATCCTCCTTTGCTATGCGCTGCAGCACCGCGATAAATATCGCAATAACGAATATCGCACCTGCCGGCAGAGATAACACCGCGAGCGGATCTAAAAGCGAACGTGTGATGGTCACGCCAAAAAGGCAACCCGTTCCCAAAAGCTCGCGAATGGCACCTATGATGAGCATAAGCGAGGTGAACATTGCGCCAATTTTTAAGGCGGTGATATACATGGTTTTTACGTTTTTAATATGGCTGGTCTGACCCAAGATGAGCAGCGTGGGCACGGCGCACAGCGGCATAAACACCGCAGCCGAACGGTCCGCCGCGAGGGCTCCCTCGGTGAAAACTTCAACCAATGTGATTCCGAGCGCGACGGCAATAATTATGCAGATATCCTTAACGCTCGCGGGGATTATTTTTTCACTTTGCATTCTAACGGTGCAGGAAAGCAGAAGCGCCAGTACAACGGCAAGCGAGCACCAAAGCGCGTTAGCCGCCGTTACCGTGAGGCAAAGCACGGGAATTATTGCGAAGGTGAGTGTTAATAAGGCTTTGCAGATAGTTCTCATTTCGCCGCCTCACTTTCCGTTTTGGGCTGCTCTGCTACCGAGGAGCTCGGAGCGGTGGTATCCTTGGCACTTTTTTCGCCGTGCAGCAGCAAATGCGCGCAGAAAATAAGACCCACAGCAACCAAAAGCGTTGCCGCCACAGCCGACACCTTATGTGCAAGACTGCCCGGGAAAGGAGTGAAGAACGATTTAATATCAGGCTTGTTCATCGGTCTTTATCCTCCTTTTCATATCGGGAATGGCATCAAAAAGCGGGCGCACGAGCTGAACGGTGAGCACCGCGAAATAAACACCCTCATCCACCGCGGCATATTTTCTGATAACCACGGTGAGGAAAGCGAACACCGCCGAATAGGCTACCTTGCCCATCACACCGTGGGGGCACAAGCTGCGCTCGGACAGCATAAATATTGCTACGAGCAGCACGCCGCCGCCGAGAATGGCGGGCAGGATATCCATGCCGAAAATAAGCGACCACAGTGCAGTAAAACCTACCGCGCACAGCGGCACTACGGGGGTGATGATACGGCGAATGATAAGATAAACCGCACCAAGGCACAGGAATATTGCGGGGGTCTCGCCGATGGCGCCTGCATGCGCTCCGAACAGCAGCTGCTTGAGCGTGAGGTCGGCAGAGAACGGGATATAGTTCGTATAGAGGTTGGTGAACGCCTCGTTATAATAAAAGAGGTTCGGGAAACATAAAAACGCCATTATGGCACCGAACGCGGCAGGGCTTACTATCTCGCAGCCTGCTCCGCCGAACATCATTCGCGGAACGATAACGCCTGCGGCGGCGCAAACAGCAGCGGCAGGGATGGAAAATCCCGAAGGCATAGTCATCGCCACGAGCATACCGCAAACGGCGGCAGAGAGGTCACGCGGGTCCTCCTCTATCGCCAAGAGCTTGCCTGCGAGGAAAGCGCCTATCACGGCGGCAGCCATGCAGGATAAAATCATAAACATCGCATGACCGCTGAAATAAATGCAGCCCGCTATTGCGGCAGGAAGCAGCGCAATTAAAACGTCAAGGTTGCGATCAAATTCGCCCTTGTTTTTTAGCGGTTTCAGCTTGGTTAAAAACTTTTCTTCACCCAAGAGTTTTCGCCTCCGTTGGTTACAAAGTTGTTACTTTTATATAATACTACATATTGCCTGATTTTACAAGTGTTATTTAACTTGACAAGCGGTGAAGTCGGCATTAAAATATGAAAATGAAAATCATTTTCAATTTCGAGGTGCATTATGGCAGAACGCAAAAGCTACAATACCCGATCCTTAAATCTCATAGCCGAACTACTTAAAAGCAGGGGCGGCTCGCATATGACCGCGGAGGAGCTCTGCGAGGAATTAAAGCGTCAGGGCGAGAACGTGGGGCTTACCACCGTTTATCGTAATCTCGATAAGTTAATTTCAAGCGGCGACGTGCAAAAATACAGCGGCGAGGGCTCGGCATGCTTCGGCTTTAGGGGCGATAACTGTTCTCATCATTTCCACCTTAAATGCTCTGCCTGCGGAAAACTGCTGCACATCGAATGCGACCATATTGAGCGGCTTGCCGACCACGTGAGTGAGCGTCACGGCTTTAGGGTTGATAACACAAAAACTGTGCTTTACGGTCTTTGCGGGGATTGCGCAAAATGAAAAAAATAATTTCTCTTTTTCTTTTGGCCGCCACACTGCTCTGCGGCTGTGCAAAACCGGCGCCCGATGACGGCATAAATATCGTGGCAACCGTGTTCCCTGCCTTTACCCTCGCAGAGTCTGCGGCAGGAGAAAACGCGACAGTTTCCATGCTGCTTGACCCCGGGACCGAAATTCATAATTTCGAGCCGACGGCAAGTGATATTAAGAAAATCGAAAACGCTGATATCTTTATCTACACGGGCGGCGAGAGCGACACCTGGATAGAAAGCGTGCTCGCAGGGCTCGACCGCGATATTGAAATAATTAAAATGACCGACCACTCCTCCCTTATTTATGAGCATGGGGAGCATGATGAGCATTCGCACAAAGGGCATGCAGATGAGCACGTTTGGCTCTCACCCGAAAACGCAAAAAGCATTATAACCGCCATCGCCGAAGCGCTTGCAAAAATCGATAGCGGTAACGCCTCGGCTTATATGAAAAACGCAGAGAGCTTTTGCGCCGAGGTCGATACCCTCGCAGCCGAGACCGCGGCGGTTATAGCATCAGCGCAGAACAAAACGCTGGTGGTTGCCGACCGTTTTCCGCTTAAATATTTTTGCGATTATTTTTCGCTGCCTGCCGTGGCGGCATTCGACGCCTGCGACCATTTTTCGGACGCTTCGGCAAAAACAGTGCTCCGTCTTATAAAAACGGTTGAAAACGAGGGGTTATCTCACGTGTTTTATCTTGAAAACGGCTCGGGCTACCTCGCCGATACGGTATGTGAGGAGACGGGCGCGGAAAAACTTATATTCCATTCGATGCACACTGTAAGCCGCGAGGATTTCTCGCGCGGTGTTACCTATTTGGATATTATGCGGCAGAATATAGCCGCACTAGATTGGGGGCTTAACTGATGCCTATTATTGAAACTAAAAACCTGTGCAAGGGTTATTCGCGCCGCGAGGTGCTTAAAAATCTTAATATTTCGATAGAACGCGGCGACCATCTTTATATCGTGGGCGAAAACGGCACCGGCAAAAGCACCTTGATTAAACTCTTGCTCGGACTTTTAACCCCCGATAGCGGCAGCATAGCCTTTAGCGGAATTCGCAAAAATCAGATAGGCTATCTCCCCCAGCAGACCGAAATTCAGGCGGATTTCCCTGCCTCGGTATTTGAGACCGTACTTTCGGGAACGCAGAGCGGCAAGCGGCTGCCTTTTTATACCAAGCGCGATAAGCAGACCGCCCGCGATATGATGAAAAAACTGCATATCGAGGAGTTGGAAAAAGCCTCGTTCCGCGAACTATCGGGCGGACAGCAGCAGCGAGTGCTCTTAGCGAGGGCGCTTTG
>JAZOPP010000082.1:0-8940 GCA_045655625.1 Acutalibacteraceae bacterium | reverse complement strand
TGGAAACCTTTTCGCCATCACCCACAACGAAATATTTAACGCCCTTTTCGCTCGAACTGAGCAGGGTTTCGTTGCGGATTATGGTGCCGGTCGTGTTGATACCGTCGAACGATTTATAGTGTATCGCCGTGCCGGTTGTGAGGGGCATAAACACAGAGAGCATCTGATGAATGAAATAAACCAAGAAAACGGCAACAAGTGCTAAGGTCAAAAGTTTCGAACCATTTAAACGAAAACGCTTATTTTTCAAGTATATGTCCCTCCTTGCATATTTTTAGTGCTGCCGACAGAACATCGGGTTCTTCATCGGCATAAATCCAATTTATTCGCTCATCACGGCAAAACCAAGTGTATTGCCGTTTGGCATATCTGCGCGTTTCGCGCTTTAAAATTTCCAGCGCATCCTCAAGTGAGCATTCGCCCTTAAAATATGGAGCCAGCTCCTTATGTCCGATGGCTTGTCCTGCGCCTTTTTTCTCGTTAAAGCAATGCTTTTTTGCCTCCTCGAGCAGGCCGTTTTCAAGCATTATATCAACGCGGCGGTTGATGCGGCCATAAAGCAATGCCCTATCGCGGTAGGTGACACCAATCATGAGTGCGTTATAGGGCGACGGCTCACGCCTTGAGGCGGCCTTTTGCTCGGTTTGGGTTTTTCCGGTTTGCTCATAGACCTCAAACGCACGAACTATTCTGCGGCGGTCACCCGCGTTTAGGCGATGTGCTGAATCGGGGTCGAACTGCGATAAAAGCCTTAGCATTTCCTCGCCGCCGAGTTCATCGAACTGCGCTTCTAATCGCTCGCGGAGCAAAAGGTCCTTTTTCTCCTCAGCGAAGGATATATTATCGATAAGCGAGTTTACATAAAGCCCCGTTCCACCTACCAATATCGGCAGTTTACCACGGCTATACACCTCGATTATCTTCTGTTTTGCCAAGTTTACATAATCTGCGACTGAGAACTCTGTTCCCACTTCGCAGAATTCCATAAGATGATGCTCAATCCCACCTTTTTCCTCCTCACTTGGGACGGCTGCGGCAATAGGCATATCTTTATATATCTGCATTGAATCGGCAGATATTATTTCGCCGCCAAGTGCCTTTGCAAGCCTCACTCCCAAAGCGGTTTTACCCGAAGCGGTGGGACCTACTACAGCAATAAGCGGAATTTTTTCATTTAAATTCATTACTGTATCCTGCCAAATTGTTTTTCAATTTCGCGCTTGGTAAGCCGCATGGCAACAGGGCGACCGTGGGGACAATACATAATGTCCTTATCTGCCAAAATTCGACGCGCCAGCTGCTCAAGATCGTAGGCTGTGGAGAGGTTGCCTGCTTTAACTGCACTGCGGCAGGCGACGATATGATAAATATCATCAAGTCGCTCTACCTCTACCCTACCCGTTGTTATCAAACTTTCGGCAATCTCTGAGATTACGCTGCGGATATCGCAATCCGACAGTACGGCGGGAACGGCAGTTATAAGCACGCTGCCAGAGCCGAAATCCTCAGCCTCGAAGCCGAATTTTTCAAGCAAAGAGATATTTTCCACGATAGCGGTGTATTCATCGCCCGATAGCGTTACTGCCACGGAAGCGAGCAACACCTGCTTTTGCGGAGTTTGGGTTGCCTTGAGTTCTTCGAAAATTAAGCGCTCATGGGCGGCATGCTTATCGATAAGATAGATAGCATCATCCATCTGCGCCACTATGTAGGTTGAAAACGCCTCGCCGAAGTACTTAATATCTGCTAAAGACTTCTCTACCTTTGGCGGCTCTGCGGCTTTCTCCTCTACACGTTCGGGCGCTGCGGGAGCAACCGTCTTCTCCTTTTTAGGCTCTTCGGAGATATAGTTTTTCTTGAAAACCTCAACGCTCGAATCAGAGAGCACATAAGGCTTTTGCGGTGCAGGAGTGAAGCCTGCGCTGAAGCTACGTGCAGCAGGGGTAGGCGTGGGTTTTGGCTCAACTACGGGCGGTTTAGAATATACTGTTTCCTGCGGCTTTGCGGCGGATATCTCACGCTTAGCAGGTTGCTCTGCGATAGCGGTTTGACGGAACTGCTCTATAGACATACGCTCAAAGCGTTGTCTTTTATCGTTTATGCTCATTTCGGGACGGGTATCGCCCTGCATAAGCGCGTTTTTAACGGCATAATAAATTGCACTGAATACTCTTTTTTCATCAGTAAAACGCACCTCTGTTTTGGCGGGGTGAACGTTTACGTCGACTGCCTCAAAAGGAACGGCTATATTCAGCACGCAATACGGAAATTTGCCCACCATTGCGCTATTCTTATATGCCTGCTCGAGCGCCGCCATAGCGGTGCCGGATTTAACAAGTCGACCGTTTAAGAAAAAATACTGACCGTTACGGTTAGGCTTGCAAAATACGGGTTTGCAAACATAGCCCGAAACCGAAACGCCGTCCTGTGAGTTTTCGGCAGGAATGAGACCTGCATGGAAATCGCGGCCAAGCACCGAATAAATGGCGGAGGCGAGTTTTCCATCGCCCGACGTGGAAAGGGTTAGCTTTCCATCGCGGATGAATTTGAAGGAAATTTCGGGATGAGAGAGTGCAATTCTATCGATTATCTGTGCAACCGCGTTGGACTCGGCAACGTCGGTTTTTAGAAATTTCATGCGTGCAGGGGTGTTGAAAAATAAATCGCGAACGATTATGGTTGTTCCCTTAGGACAACCCGCCTCTGCGAAGTCCTCTTCTTCCCCACCGCTGATTTTATAGCTGGTGCCCGACGGAGAATCGACAGTTGCCGTTAATATTTCAACACGGGCGACCGAGGAAACGGCGGCAAGTGCTTCACCGCGAAATCCGAGCGTTCCTATAGCGTTTAGGTCGTTTTCGGTGCGCAGTTTGCTGGTTGCGTGGCGCAAGAATGCGGTTTTAACCTCATCACGCTCGATACCGCAACCATTATCGGTGACACGCATATATGTGACACCGCCGCGCTGAATCTCTACTGTGATGGAGGTAGCTCCAGCGTCTATTGAGTTTTCAAGCAACTCCTTTATAACCGATGCAGGGCGTTCAACCACCTCACCTGCGGCTATAAGCTCTGCCACCTGACGCGGCAGCACGTTAATTTTTGCCAATTCTTGCACCTCCGTTTTTTAGAGTTTTTTTGCTCTATCTGCCAAATCGTGCAACATACTCATACATTCAATGGGCGTTAGAGTGTTTACGTCAACCGCTCGCAAATCATTCAGTATCTCGGTTGACGCCTGCATCTCAAGCGGCAGATAACTATCTTCCTTTATGGTTTCACGTGTGACCGTGACACCGTTGCTTAAAACCTCTTTAAGCACAGCCTTGGCTCGGGTGATAACGCGATCGGGAATGCCCGAAAGCGCTGCAACCTCGATACCGTAGCTATCATCGGCTCCGCCGCGGACTATGCGACGCAGGAAGGTTATATCATCGCCGCGTTTTTTAACGGCGATATTATAGTTTTTAATGCCTTTTATCTCATTCTCAAGCTGAATAAGCTCGTGATAATGGGTTGCAAAAAGGGTCTTCGCGCCGATACGGCGAGTATCGGCCACGTATTCCAAAACAGCTCGGGCGATTGACATACCATCGAATGTGGCGGTACCTCTGCCTATTTCATCGAAAATGATGAGGCTGTTTTTGGTTGCATTTTTAAGAATATAGGCTACCTCACTCATCTCAACCATAAAGGTAGACTGACCCATTGAGAGATCATCGGACGCGCCTACACGGGTGAACACGGCATCGCAAATGCCGATATTTGCCGACTGGGCAGGAACGAAGCTGCCTATTTGCGCCATAAGCGTGATGATTGCCACCTGACGCATATAGGTTGATTTACCAGCCATATTGGGGCCGGTTATGAGGGCACAACGATTTTCTCCGCAATCGAGCAGAGTATCATTGGAAACGAAGGGGGTCTTTATAACCTGCTCAACAACAGGATGACGACCACCGCTTATGGTGATAACACCCTCGGTGTTTATTTTTGGGCAGCAATAGGAATTAAGATTTGCAACGTTGGCAAACGAGCAAAGCACATCCAGCGTTGCAACGGCAGCAGCCGTAGTTTGAACGCGCAGAAGCTCTGCCGCAACGGTTTTTCTGATTTCATCAAAGATATTGTATTCGAGGGTTTTAACGCGGTCCTTAGCGCCTAAAATTTTGCCCTCAAGGCTCTTGAGTTCATCGGTTATGAAGCGCTCGCCGTTGGTTAAGGTCTGGCGGCGGACATAGTCCTCCGGTACACGGTCAAGATAAGAATTGGACACCTCGATATAGTAGCCGAAAACCTTGTTATAACGGATACGCAGATTTTTGATGCCTGTTCTCTCGCGCTCACGCGCCTCGATATCGGATATGTATTGTGCACCGTTTTCGATAATGGCACGCAGTTCATCAACCTCGGAATTATAGCCTTTTTTGATTATTCCACCCTCACGGACAATGGCCGGAGCTTCAGGATCGATAGCCTGATCGACAAGCTCTTTTATATCGCCTAGCGGATCAAGACGCGAATTTATATCGCGTAGCAGGCGGCTGTTTGCGGATGAGAGCACCTCTTTTATCATGGGGAAATGAGCCGCGGTCTCGGCAAGACCTAAAAGCTCCTTACCGCTCGCAGTTCCGTAAACAATGCGGGAAATAAGGCGCTCCATATCCTTTATGCCGATGAGATATTCGGTTAATTCACCGAGCATAAGATAGTTTCCTACAAGTTCATCAACAGCATTATGGCGCGAGGTTATTTCGGCAACGTTTAAAAGCGGCTGCTCTATCCAACCGCGGATAAGGCGTTTGCCCATAGCGGTCTTGGTTTTATCGAGAACGCCGAGCAGCGAGCCTTTTTTGGATTTGCCGCGCATTGTTTCGAAAAGCTCCAAATTGCGGACAGCCGAAATATCCAGTTTCATATACTGCGACTGGGTATAAACGTTTACCTTGGTAACAGCCGAAATATGGCTAAGTTGGGTTCTATAAAGATAGCCGAGCGTTGCGCCAACCGCACAAGCGGCAGCAGAGCCTTTTTCGAGTCCTAAGTTTTGCGCACTGTTAACCTTGAAATGCTCGCAGATTAATCTCTCGCAATGGTCCGCCGAGAAATCGGCACCATCGAGCACCGAAAGCATTGCGTTTATGCGCTCGGTTACGTATTCGCGGAGTGTAGGATAGGTTTCGATAGCGCCGCCGAAGAGGACCTCTTTAGGGGAAAAGCGTCCTATCTCATCGCAAACGCGGGCCTCGAGAGCTTCGCCCGAAAGCTCGGTTACGTTCATGGAGCCGGTTGAAATATCGGTGAAGCAAACTCCTGCGGAGGATTCACCGAAGCAGACAGAGCAGAGATAGTTGTTCTTGGATTCATCGAGCATACTCTCCTCGGTTACGGTGCCGGGGGTTATTACTCTGACAATATCACGCTTTACAATACCCTTAGCGGTTGCGGGATCCTCCACCTGCTCGCAGATGGCAATTTTATAGCCTTTATCAACAAGACGGGCTATATAGGATTCGCAGCTGTGATAAGGCACGCCGCACATAGGCGCACGCTCATCAAGACCGCAATCTCTTCCCGTTAAAACGATTTCAAGTTCATCGGATACAAGCCTTGCATCATCGAAGAACATTTCATAGAAATCGCCCAATCGGAAAAACAGAATGCAATCACGATTTTGCTCCTTTATTTCAAGATATTGGCGCATCATAGGTGATAACTGACCCAATTTTTACACTCCCCTAAAGTGAAATATCCGAATTATTAGTGGCAACCACCGCAGGTGGCGCAGCTGCCTGTGCAGCCTGCTGCATGAGGATCACAGGTTGCAGGATCTGCACCCTCAAGGCTCATGGAGATGATCATATTTACGTCGTTTACAAGCTCATCGAGAGCTGCCTTGGCATTGTTATAATTAGTCATAGTTTCGCTCTTCATAATTTCGCTATAGAGAGCGCGAAGCTTTTCGTTATAATCGCGAACACGCTCGTCGCTCTTCTCCTCGCTCGAGAGCTCACGCTCAAGCGACATACGAAGAATGTTGAATTCGCCTATTTGAGTCTGAAGCTTTTCATCAGCATCGTTTGCCGATTTAGCGGCAACATAGGCCTCGTATCTTGCGTCAGCCTGAAGGGCTGCACCTAACTGTCTTGCAATTTCTACTGCGTTCATTTTAATTTCTCCTTATTCTATGATCGTGCCGTGAAGCACGTTTGTTAACTCATCTATGCGGACGTTGAAATACTTGCCGTAGTCGGAAATGTCCGCACTGAACTCCACAACTACGTTGCCATCGGTTCTGCCCGACATACTGCTCTCGGTTCTTCCCTCGCCATCGCACAAAACGCGATAGGTTTTGCCGAGCATGGAGGAATAAACCTCTTTGGTGATGGATTCCTGCGTTTTGAGCAGTTCTGTGAACCATTTGCCCTTTTCCTCACGGGAGATGGGATCGTCCATTACCGCGGCGGGAGTTCCCTCACGCTTGGAATATATGAAGGTGAAAAGCGAGGTGAATCTTACCTGCTTTATAACCTTTAGCGTTTCACAGAAATCTTCATAGGTCTCACCCGGGAAGCCAACGATTATATCGCTTGTGAGGGTTATATCGGGCATTTTTTCGCGGGCGTATTCTATTAAGTGAAGATATCTCTCGATATCATAATGGCGGTTCATAATTTTGAGTATGCGATCACTTCCGCACTGCATGGGGAGATGAAGCTGATGACAAACCTTTTCGCAGGACGCCATAGTATCAAGCAATTCCTCGGTGCAATCCTTGGGATGCGAGGTCATAAAGCGGATTTTGAAATCGCCATCGATATCGTTTATCATACGAAGAAGTTTTGAGAAATTAACACCATGGGCTTCGCCTTTGCCATAGGAATTTACATTCTGACCAAGCAAGGTTATCTCGCGGAAGCCTGCGGCTACCATATCGCGAGCCTCAGCCAAAACTTCCTCGGGAGCACGTGAGCGTTCCCTACCGCGAACATACGGAACAATACAGTATGTGCAAAAATTATTGCAACCATACATTATCGGGAGCCAGCCTTTTAGATTTCCGTCGCGGCTTATCGGTCCGCCCTCGACAATCTTCTCGTTATCGGTTTCGATATTAAAGACGCGTTTTTTACCCATTAAAAGGGTATAAACAAATTCGGGAAGGCGGTGGCTTACCCTCGTTCCGAAAAGGATATCAACGTATGGATAGCTCTTTTTAATGCGATCGGCAACCGATTGCTGCTGCACCATACATCCGCAAATCGCAATAATCATTCCGGGACGGCGGCGTTTTAGATGCTTCAGTGCACCCAAATTACCATAAACTCGCGCCTCGGCATGCTCACGAACGGCACAGGTATTAAAAAGAACAAAATCGGCATCCTCGGCAGAATCGGTCAGATCATAGCCCATTTTCTTAAGGAAACCCTTCATATGCTCACTGTCGCTTACGTTTTGCTGACAACCATAGGTTTCAACAAAAGCGCGCGGTTTTACCGAATAGGTATTCCCTATTATTTCGGCAACGCGATCAGCAAAGGTTAGTTGCTCTTCCATTGAATTTGCAACCTTTTTTTGCAGTTCCAAAATGCATTCTCCTAAAACAAAAAATCAAATCAAAAGATTTAAATATACATATTCAACTTATTATAACTCAAAAAATTTATCTCTTCAAGTATAAATATATAATAAATATTAAAAATACACCGCCAAAATCTTGGCGGTGTTAGCATTTTATTCTTCGGGAACGAGATGTAATAGGAGTAAAAATCCTTCGTTTATTCTTTGCGGTGCGGAAAGACGGAGAGAATACTCCATTTTGCCCGGTGCATACTCGGCTTCGGCAACAAAATCGCGAGCCTTGCCCTCGTAATGAACATGGCCCGACAGGTTTGCAATAATGGGGACATCGGGGTCTTTAAGAATCTCGAGAAGTTCAGTGGTTGCATCGTTAGCGAGGCAACCCTTACAATGCTTTAAAAGATGCTCGTATTCCTTCGGAACACCCATCATAAGAAGGAGATCTTTATGGCGGTCATCCGATAGGATTTCATCGGCTATCTCCTTGCAATAAGGAGCTAAATGCATACAAACTATCATCGGTTTGCCGAGCTTTATAACCTCTTTAAACTGACGGACGGTTTCGGGGAAAACGCGGTCGGCCTGATTATCGAGAGCAACCAGCAAAATATCACCCAAATCGGTTACCTGAACATACGGATTTCCGTCCTTTATAACCTTGAATTTAGGCACATTATCGAGCCAATTATAGATGCTGTTATAGGTTTTCGGATAGTTCCAATCGTGGTTTCCGAGGGCATAGACATAGTTTTTGCATTCGCGATTGAAAAACTCGTCGATAACATCCAAATTAGCGGCCGACGGAAAGTCGATAATATCGCCGCAAGCCATAACCGCATCGGGTTTGGTTCTTTTTATGTATTCGCGAATTTCCGCGAAGCAATGAGCTCCGTTCGGGAACATATAAGAGCGCTCTCTATAAAGCTTTTGACTGTATTCATCGTTATCACGCTCGTCGCAAAAGGTCAGATGCATATCGGTTATTGCGACGATATTTTTAGGAGCCTTAAGCCCCTTAACCTTTAGGGTGCGCTCGGCAATATGAAGCATTTATTTTTCCTGCCTTTTCCATATTTTTTAAGATTATAGCATTCTTTTTCCACCTTTGCAAGCATTTAAGACGTGAAGATATAATCCCTGCTCATATAGCCCTCAATATTGCCGTATTTAACAACATACCAATCGGGAACCTCGGCAAAAATAGTAACGCTAGACCCATTTGGAACGGTGCCCAAAACGGTCGAATACAGGTCGGGGTCTTGACGGATATTAACGGCTCCGCCACCCGGTGTTCTCACGGTGCCGATTCGCTCGGTTTGCGGCAAATTAAAGGGTACCGAGAAGAACTCGCTAAGCGCT
>JAZOPP010000081.1:0-3442 GCA_045655625.1 Acutalibacteraceae bacterium | reverse complement strand
CTATCGGTGAGCTTGCTGACGGACTTACAATCGACCTTAACGCAGTTCCCAAAAAGTACGAGGGTCTCGACGGCACAGAGCTTGCAATCAGCGAATCTCAGGAGAGAATGGCTGTTGTTGTTGAAAAAGAGAACGTTGATGCTTTCTTGAAACTCGCTGCTGAGGAAAATCTTAATGCATGCCCCGTTGCTGTAGTTAAGGAAGAGCCCCGCCTCGTTATGAACTGGAACGGCAAGAAAATTGTTGATATCAGTCGTGATTTCTTAAATTCCAACGGTGCTGAAAAGCATATCGTTATTACTCCCGAGGCTCCTGCTCTTAAGGATAAGGTCATTGACGGCTCTTTTGCCGACAACGTAAAGAAAATGGCTTCTGACCTTAATATTTGCTCGAAACGCGGTCTTTCCGAGCGCTTTGACTCTACAATCGGCGCCGGAACTGTCCTTATGCCCTTTGGTGGTAAGAATCAGTTAACTCCCATTCAGGCTATGGTTCAGAAAATCTCGGTTGAGAAAAAGCACACTGATGATTGCTCGCTCATGTCCTGGGGATACAATCCGTTCCTCACTGCGCAGAGTCCCTACCACGGTGCATACTTAGCCGTTGTTGAATCGGTATGTAAGCTTATTGCAACCGGCGCAAAATTCGAGGACGTTTATTTAACTTTCCAGGAATACTTCCCGCATCCGGGCAAGGATGGCAAGCGCTGGGGTCAGCCTCTCGCAGCATTGCTTGGTGCATTTAAGGCACAAAAAGAACTCGGAATCGGTTCCATCGGCGGTAAGGATTCCATGAGCGGTTCGTTTGAGGACCTGGACGTTCCTCCCACACTTGTTTCATTTGCTGTTACTACCGAGAAGGTAGGGGATATCGTTTCTCCCGAATTCAAAAAGGCAGGCAATAAGGTATTTGTTATCTGCCCTGAATATGATGAGAATGGTCTGCCCAAGACTGATTCTCTCATTGCAACCTTCGATAAGGTAACCGAGATTATGCGTTCCGGCAAGGCAGTATCCTGCTATACTCCCGGAATAGGCGGTATAGGCGAAGCTGTTATGAAGATGGCATTCGGTAATGGCCTCGGCTTTAAGTTTGAAAACCTTACCACCGAAGAAATTTTCGATTATTGCTATGGCTCCTTCGTTTTAGAAGCTACAGAAGATATCGATGGCTGCTTTATCGGTACCGTAACTGATGACGGCAAGCTTTCGCTCGGTGATGAGTGTGTTGCTCTCGATGAAACACTTGGCATCTATGAGGTTAAGCTTGAGAGCGTTTATAGCTGCAACATTCCCGATAGAAAAACTCCTATGGAGAATTTCGAATATAAGGCAGAAGAGCGTCGCGCTCCTGCTATCAAGGTTGCAAAGCCCCGCATTCTTATTCCTGCGTTCCCGGGCACTAACTGCGAGTTCGATAGTGCTAAGGTAATGCGTGATGCAGGCGCAGACCCTGAGATAATCGTTATCAACAATCTCTCTGCATCCGGCATTCAGGCAAGCGTTGAACGCTTTGCAAACGAACTCAAAACTGCTCAGATGGTATTCATCCCCGGCGGTTTCTCCGGCGGTGACGAGCCTGACGGCAGTGGTAAGTTCATAACCGCATTCTTCCGTAACCCTGCAATTAAGGAGCAGGTGACCAAGCTGCTGGAGGAGCGTGACGGCCTGATGTGCGGTATCTGTAACGGCTTCCAGGCTCTTATCAAGCTCGGTCTTGTACCCTATGGCGAGATTATCGATACTGATGAGAACTGCCCGACCCTTACGTTTAATACCATTGCACGTCACCAGTCGCGCATTGTTCGCACCAGAATTGCTTCCAATAAATCTCCTTGGTTGGCACTCACCGAGGTTGGAGATATTTATAACGTTCCTATCTCGCACGGCGAGGGTAGATTCTTGGCAAGTGAAGAGCTTATTAAAAAGCTTGCAGCCAACGGTCAGATTGCAACTCAGTACGTTGATTTAGACGGTAACGCCACCAGCGATGTTCACTTTAACCCCAACGATTCTATGTATGCTATTGAGGGTATCACTTCGCCCGATGGCAGGGTATTTGGTAAGATGGGCCACAGCGAGCGTATCGGTTCCGGACTTTATAAGAACGTACCCGGCAATTATGATATCCGCATGTTTGAATCTGCAGTACGCTATTTTAAATAAGGAGTTATATCGATGAACTTTTTTGAAGAACTTAAAAATTATGATGCTGCCGTGGCAGACGGTTGCGCTCTTGAGCTTGAGCGCCAGCAGCATAATATTGAACTTATTGCTTCTGAGAACATCGTATCCAAGGCAGTGCTTCTTGCGGCAGGCGGCGTTCTCACTAATAAGTATGCTGAAGGCTATCCGGGCAAGCGTTATTATGGTGGCTGTCAGTGTGTTGATATTGTTGAGGAGATAGCTCGTAAGCGTGCTTGCGAGCTCTTCGGTGCAGATCATGCTAACGTTCAGCCCCATAGCGGCGCTAACGCAAACCTTGCAGTTTTCTTCGCTCTGCTTCAGCCGGGCGATACCGTAATGGGTATGAATCTTCAGCAGGGCGGACATTTATCTCACGGCTCTCCCGTTAACATTTCGGGTAAATACTTTAATATCGTTCCCTATGGTGTTAACGATGAGACCGAAATGATCGACTATGATGAGATGGAGCGCATCGCTAAGGAGTGCCAGCCTAAACTTATTGTTGTTGGTGCTAGCGCTTATTCGCGTACTATTGACTTTGCTCGTTGCCGCGAAATTGCTGATGCGGTTGGCGCATATTTAATGGTAGATATGGCACACATCGCAGGTCTTATTGCTGCGGGTGTTCATCCGACTCCCGTTCCTTATGCTGACGTTCTTACCACAACAACTCACAAAACTCTTCGTGGCCCCCGTGGCGGTATGATTTTGTGCCGTGAGGAACTCGCAAAGCAGATCGATAAGGCGGTATTCCCCGGAACTCAGGGCGGTCCGCTTATGCATATTATTGCCGCTAAGGCCGTTGCTCTTGGAGAGGCGCTTAGCGACGATTTCAAGGCTTATGGTGAGCAGATTGTTAAGAACGCCGCCGTTCTCTGCGAGGGACTTAAAGCGCGCGGTATTAAGATTGTATCGAACGGAACTGATAATCACCTTATGCTTTTAAACCTTGTTGATACCGGCATAACTGGTAAGGAACTTGAGCATAGACTTGATGAAGTTCATATTACTGCTAATAAAAACACCATCCCCAACGATCCTCAGAGCCCGTTTGTAACCAGTGGTGTTCGTATTGGTACTCCTGCGGTAACTACTCGTGGATTTAAAGAACCCGAGATGAAGCTTAACGCCAAGTGGACTGCTGATATTATTCACGATTTTGAGGGCAATAAAGAGCGTGTTTCGCGTGAGGTTCAAGAGCTTTGCGCTAAATTCCCGATTTATTAAAGGAGAATTAAAATGGCTTATTTAACTGA
>JAZOPP010000080.1:0-8076 GCA_045655625.1 Acutalibacteraceae bacterium | reverse complement strand
GGTGATGAGATTCTGAGGGCCTGTGGAAACTGCTGTTGCAGGCAATATCATAAGCACCGAAAGAGCGCTTACAACAATTGCAACTGCGAGCATTACGCTGAGTAGCTTTTTCATAAAAACACCTCTTGCTTTTCCTTTGTTCGGAGGGGTGCTTAGGGTGCACTCCGATCAGGATAAATTTACACAATAATCATACTACAAATAAGCTATAAAAGTCAAGAATTTTTATAAAAATATCACAAAAATAAAACCCGAAATTGTAGTGAAAATATGAAAACTTCAAAAAATGCTATTTTAAGCCATTTTTACGCGGTTAACATAATCTAAGCACCCGATTTTACAAAGGTTAATATATGTAAATACATATAATATATAATCGAAAAACCGTTTTGCCATCCCCGCATCTCCTTGAAGCATCCTCAGCAGCCCATAAATATAAAACCTCCTCCTGATGAATGAGCTTCATTTATAGAAAAAGCCCCCTCTGATGAGGGAGGTGCCGAGGAATGAGGCGGAGGGAGAGAATAAACGTAGGGGGGCGGCGCCCACGACGCCCCGCAAAAAAAGACCACCCATCTTTCGATGAATGGTCACTTTTTATTACTCCAAGATATAGATTTCAACGTTTCTTCTGCCGAAATTGAGGCAGGCAGCGTTGGTCGGGAACGCGAGGTCAACGTTGGTCGGCTTTTTGCGGATGAATCCGCCTGTGTCTGCCGCAACGGCATAGCCGTAAACGTATTTTCCATCGCTCGATTTAATATACATCTTTGTACCATAGGGAATATAGTTGGGGTTAACCGCAATATATCCCGGCTGTGACTTAACTCCGGTAGAGCAGGTGCCCTTGGCGAGGTAAGCGGTAGCCTGAACGGTCAAACGCTTGGAATAGTTAACGGGATTACCGTTGGAATCAAGCTCGATAGGCCTCGAGGGCTTAAGTGTCGAAACGCTGTTCACCTTGTCGCTGGTTGTAACTGCATTGTTCTGTGGCTTGCTGGGAGCGGTGGTTCCGGCGGTAATGGTATCCTTAATGGGATTCTTAACCTTCTTGGTGCCGATGGTGATAACCTTATCAACAGCCTCCGAAAGCACGACCTCCGACAAGATTTCTTCCTCGGTCACAACACCGTTAACAATAGTTTTCTGGCAGGTAATCTGCTTTTTACCCTCAACACCGCCGGTTTCAATTCGGCGACCCTCGGGCAGATTCTTGTCCTTAACGGTCCTGGCCTGGTAGTAGATGCGCTTGGTGTAGGTCTCGGTAATATAATCGATGTCAATAACGTCGATATAAGTTGTTGCGCTGATTACGGTGTCAAGGTCATAGTTAACTATATCGTTTTCGCTGACCATTATGTTGGCTCTGTCTAAAAGCTCGCCAACCGTGGCACCTGTTGTCGTAACGGTCGATGTGTTGTTGCCTAAGGTGATATAAACGGGGAAGGAGTACTTAACCGAAATATCAACCTTTCCAAGGCTGTGATCCGCGGTAACGAGATCATCATCGCCGTACGGGATGTCTGCCAGCTCTAAAATACTGTCGGTATCGGAAAGCATGGTCTTTAATGTAATGACCTGCTGTCCATTAGCGCTTACCGAAACGGTGTTAACCGAAAAGGCAAGACCCACAAACAGTATCACAGATGCGAGCGACAGCGCTATTATAGAGCGCATTCGGGGCGAGAGCCCGTGTGCCGCACCCGTGAAGCGGGACTTTATTTTTTCTATCATTGAATTTCCCCTTTATTTTAATAATAGGTAAAACGCCCAAGGGCGCTCTGCATATCACGCAGTAATCGGTTTAAAACAATGCACATGGGATTATATCGGCACTTTTCGTTTTTGTCAAACTAAAAACACCTCCTTATTTTGTGGAAAATACACAAAAAGGCTTTAGCCTGTGAAATGGTTACAATTTTGTAACATATCAAAATCCGCGTTTTTCTGTCACTTTTTGTCAAAACGCTTATGCAAAATGTAGATTTTGAATTTGAAATGTTAGTAACTGCTCAAAAAACGCGGTTTTTTTACAGGCTTAGTATATGTGCCCCGAGGGAAATATAGTCATTTTTTTGAGGGATCTGCATTAAAAAAATCACCGCGGCATACTTATTAGATAAGAAAAACGGGGGTGTTTCCATGAAAAAAACAATCTGTGCGCTCGTTGTTGCGCTCACCATACTTATCTGCGGTGCTCTCACGCCGGTCGAGGCGAAAATAGCAACCGAATACAGCGGTGACGATATGTTCAGCGACCTCAGTGTACTGCCAACCATAACGCTTGTCGACGGAAATCTCGATATAAACGCTGCAAGTGCCGTGCTTATCGAGCCGCAAACGCTCACTGTGCTTTACGAGAGCAATCGCGATGAAAAGCTGCCGCCTGCTTCGATTACCAAAATAATGTCGCTGCTGCTTATTATGGAGGCTATCGATAGCGGCAAACTCGAGCTCACCACCGAAATCACCGCCAGTGAACACGCCTGCAGCATGGGCGGCTCGCAAATCTGGCTGGAACCGGGCGAAAAAATGACGGTCGATGAACTGCTCAAGGCAATAGTAATAGCCTCTGCCAACGATGCCACCGTAGCAGTGGGGGAGGCAATAGCGGGCAGCGAGCAGGCGTTTGTCGATATGATGAATAAACGCGCCGCAGAGCTCGGCATGGAAAACACCCACTTTGTTAATTGCACGGGGCTAGATGCCGAGGGACACCTCACCACCGCCTATGACGTCGCGCTTATGTCCTGTGAACTGATAAAGCACGAGCTCATAACCAAGTATTCCACTGTCTGGATGGATACCCTGCGCGATGGCGATAGCCAGCTTGTTAACACCAATAAATTAGTCCGCTTTTATGATGGCTGTATAGGCCTCAAAACCGGCACCACCGGCGGCGCAGGGCACTGTTTATCGGCTGCCGCCCGCCGCGACGGAATGACCCTCATCGCCGTTGTTATGAAGGGCGCCGACAGTAACGCTCGCTTCGCAGGAGCACGCGCCATGCTCGATTTCGGCTTTGCAAACTATAGCTATAAGGTCATCGATTCCGAACTGGACCGAAACACCCGTGTAAAGCTGCGTGGCGGCGTTAAACAGTCGCTTCGCGTGAAAGCAGGGGATGCGCTTTGTGTGCTCAGCCTTAAGGGCACACCCGAGATAACCCGCCGGGTCTTTTTAAACGAAAACCTTAAAGCGCCTATATCCGAGGGTGATGAGGTCGGCAAAATAGTCATAGCATCGGATGGGGAAGAGGTCGGCGTAATTAAAATCACCGCCGCCGAAACTGTTAAAAAACGCAGCGTGTTCACCGTTTTCGGCTGGTTGCTTAAAGGAATTGTGTCCTTTTAATTAAAAAAATAAAAATAGGTAATTAATTTTAATTATTTCAGTTGAAATATTGCTAAAAATATAGTAAAATAGTTTAAAAGAAAGGGTGGTTAAATGGCTATTCGATTCACAGAAAAATATGCAAAAGATTTTATCCGCCAGAACGATCTTGAGGGACTTAAAAAGCAGGTTGCTGTTGCACACGAAGCACTTCATTCTGCAACGGGTCTCGGTAATGATTTTCTTGGCTGGGTTGATCTCCCCGTTAATTATGATAAAGAGGAGTTTTCGCGCATTAAGGCTGCTGCCGAACGCATCAAGGGTGATACCGATATTTTAATTGTTATCGGCATCGGAGGCTCTTATCTCGGCGCACGTGCCGCTATTGAGTTCTTGCGTTCTCCGCTTTATAACTCTCTGCCGAAGGATACGCCCGATATCTATTTCGCAGGTAACTCCATTTCGGGCAGCGCACTCTCCGATATTTTAAAGCTTTGCGAGGGTAAGCGCGTATCGGTTAACATTATCTCCAAATCCGGCACCACTACCGAGCCTGCCGTGGCTTTCCGCGTTCTGCGTGAACTGCTCGAAACCCGCTATGGCAAGGAGGAGGCTGCCCGCCGTATTTATTGCACCACCGATAAGGCTCGCGGAACTCTGAAGCAGCTTGCTGATGAAAACGGTTATGAATGCTTCGTAATTCCCGATGACGTAGGCGGTCGTTTCTCGGTGCTCACCGCTGTGGGTCTTCTGCCCATTGCCGTTTGCGGTGCCGATATCGATGCTTTAATGGCAGGTGCTGCCGCGGCTCGTGAGGAATATATGTCCACCGAGCTCTGTAAGAACGATTGCTATCGTTATGCAGCACTTCGCAATGCTCTTTATCGCAAGGGTAAGGAGATTGAGCTTTTAGTCAGCTATGAGCCCCGCTTCACAATGATGGCGGAATGGTTCAAGCAGCTCTATGGCGAGAGCGAGGGCAAGGATAATAAAGGCATTTTCCCCGCATCCGTAACCTTCTCTACTGACCTGCATTCAATGGGTCAGTATATTCAGGACGGAAAAAGATTTTTATTCGAAACCGTAGTAACCATTGAAAATAGCGGAGAAGATGTTATAATAAAGGAAGAGGAAACAAATGGTGACGGTCTTAACTTCCTTGCAGGCAAGCCGATGTCCTTCGTAAACCGCAAGGCTTTTGAGGGAACCGTGCTGGCTCATACTGATGGTGGCGTTCCCAACCTCGTAATCGAGATGGACTCCGCCAACGAGGAAGACCTTGGCCGACTCATCTATTTCTTCGAAAAAGCATGTGCTATCTCGGGCTATATGTTAGGCGTAAATCCGTTCGATCAGCCCGGCGTTGAGGCATATAAGAAAAATATGTTCGCGCTGTTGGGCAAACCGGGATATGAGGCGGAAAAAGCAGCGCTTGAAACTCGTTTATCCAGGTAAACTGCCGCCGGGTGGCGGTTTAATATAAAAGGAGTTGACAAACATGGTAAAACTTATTATTGGAAACAAAGGCTCGGGTAAAACCAAAAAACTCATCGATCTCGTAAACGCAACCGCATCTGCCTCTAAGGGCAACGTTGTATGTGTTGAAAAGGGCGATACCCTTACCTTTAGCATAAGTCATAAGGCACGTCTTATCGACGTAAACAACTACAATATCTCCGGTTACGGCGAGTATTATGCACTTCTTTGCGGCATCTGCTCCGGCAACCACGATGTAACACACATATTCGGCGATGCAACCCTGCGTATCGGCACCCGCGACTATGCAGAGCTTGCAGCATTCCTCGCCCGCGTTGAGGAGCTTTCCAAGCAGAACGAAGCAGATTTCATCTTCACCGTTTCGTGCGATGAGGCTGACCTTCCTGCCGATGTTTTCAAGGTAGCTGAGAAGATCTAACATAATAACCTAAAAACGGCGGGTTTATCCGCCGTTTTTTTATTTGAAATAAAAATAAAAAGCCTTGACAAACGACATTCGCGCATATATAATAGTCGGTGTGACAAATGAGGTGAGACTGTGATTCTTGATTTAAAATCCGTTTTTATATCAGATGGCGCAAGTCTTCCTGTCAGTTTTGAACTGGACATGCGTGATATGGTTTTTTCAGGTATCTGCCCGATTAAAAAGCCTGTTCCCGTAAGGGGAAGCGTTTTTAACCGCGCAGGCATCGTAACGGCAGATCTTCACTGCGAGGTGGAGTTTATCGCTCCGTGCGACCGCTGCGGAAAAGAAACCGTAAAACAGCATAACGTTCATATCGAGCGTGTGCTTGTATCGCAATTGGCCGACCGCGAGAGCGACGACATTATAGAAATCCCCGATATGCAGCTCAATGCCGAGGAACTTTGCACCGATGAAATCGTGCTTTTCCTTCCTATGAAGCATCTCTGCAGGGAGGACTGTAAGGGCGTTTGCGCAACCTGCGGAAAAGATCTCAACGAGGGTAAATGCGGATGCAAATCCGTCTCTCACGACCCGCGTCTTGAGGCTTTGGCACAGTTATTAGATTGATTTAAAACCACATTAAGGGGGAGTAGTAAATGGCAGTACCGAAGAGAAAAACTTCTAAAACCAGAAGAGATAAAAGACGTTCAAACGTTTGGAAACTTGAGGCTCCGGCTCTCGTTAAATGCTCACGCTGCGGCGAGTACAAGAGACCGCACAGACTTTGCAAGGCTTGCGGCTACTACGGCGACCGTCAGGTAGTTCAGGTTGAGGATTAGTTTTAAGTTAGAGTAGGGGAGGAGAAAATCCTTCCCTATTTTTCTTTAATGTTCGGAGGAACCTATGGCAGTAGTTATAAAATCGGTTGAAAAGCGGTCTCCTGCCCACAAAGCAGGCATAAAAAGCGGCGATACCCTCGTTTTCCTAAACGGAAACGAAATTATGGACGTCCTGGATTACCGTTTTTATCAGTCCGATGAAAAAATAACCATTAGCTTCATAAATGCCAAGGGCAAGCAAAAGGAAAAGACCGTCAAAAAGCGCGAAGGCGATGAGATAGGTCTGCTTTTTGATACCTATTTGATGGATAAGCAGCGCTCCTGCAAGAATAAATGCGTGTTCTGCTTTATCGATCAGTTGCCAAAGGGTATGCGCGAGAGCCTCTATTTTAAGGATGATGATTCGCGCCTTTCTTTCCTTTTCGGCAACTATATAACCCTCACTAATATCACCGACTACGAGGTTGACCGCATCATAAAAATGCACATAAGCCCCGTAAATATCTCGGTTCACACCACCAACCCCGAGTTGCGCGTTAAAATGATGAAAAATCCGCACGCAGGCGAGGTGCTCTCTATAATGAAGCGCCTGAATGAGGCAGGCATCGCAATGAATTGCCAGCTCGTTCTCTGCCCGGGATATAACGATGGTGAGGAGCTTCGCCGCTCTCTGCGCGAGCTTACTGCACTTGAGTCGGTTCAAAGCATCGCCGCCGTTCCCGTAGGTCTTTCCAAGCATAGAGAAAACTTACCCAAGCTCGAAAAATTCCAAAAAGAAACCGCCGCTGCGGTGCTCGATATAATGGATGAATTCCGCGATACAGGCAGGGTTTTCGCAGCCGATGAATTCTTTTTGCTGGCCGACCGTCCTATCCCCGAATGCGATTATTACGGCGATTTCCCGCAGCTTGAAAACGGTGTTGGAATGTGGGCGCTGATGCTGCGCGATTCGCGTGAAGCAATAGAGCATGCCGCACAGCCCGTGGCGCCGCGCAATTTAAGCGTGGTAACGGGTGTTTCTGCATATCCGCTTATACGGAATATTGTTGACACAGCCGAAAGAAAATGGCATAATCTTACTTGTAGGGTATATGAAATTAAAAATGACTTTTTCGGTCACGATATAACCGTTGCAGGTCTTATAACCGGCGGCGATATCATAAACCAGCTTCAAGGAAAAGAGCTGGGCGACGAGCTTTTGATTCCCGACGTAATGCTGCGCCACGAGAACGACCGTTTCTTGGATGACGTAACGACACAGGAACTCGCAGAAAAACTCGGTGTTAAGGTAACCATCACCCAAAGCGATGGTTATTCGCTTATAGAAAATTTAGGAAACACATATGTTGTTTAAGCCAAAAGACTGAGGTGATAAAATGGCAAAACCCGTAATTGCGGTGGTAGGCTGCCCTAACGTAGGTAAATCCACCCTTTTCAACAAGTTAATAGGCAAGCGCCTCGCAATAGTTGATGATACTCCCGGCGTTACCCGCGACCGCATCTATGGCGATGCCGAATGGTCGGGCAGAACCGTCATGCTTATTGATACAGGTGGTATCGAGCCCCGCACGGATGACGTTATCCTCTCAAAAATGCGCGCTCAGGCCAATTTGGCTATAGATACAGCAAACGTTATTATCTTTGTAACAAGCCTTGAAATGGGCGTTACAGCGGCAGATAACGAGGTTGCGGCAATGCTCCGCAAGAGCGGAAAGCCTATCGTTTTGTGCGTTAATAAGTGCGATAACATCGGCTCTCTGCCCACGGATTTTTATGAGTTTTATAATTTAGGTCTCGGCGACCCGATAGCCGTTTCTGCAGTTCACGGTCACGGCACGGGCGACCTTTTGGATGAAGCCTTCAAATATCTCCCTCCCGAAATCGAGGATGAGGAATCGAGCGACCTTATAAACGTTGCCGTAATAGGCAAGCCCAACGCAGGTAAATCCTCACTCGTTAACAGCGTAGCAGGGGAGGAGCGCTCTATAGTATCCGATATAG
>JAZOPP010000079.1:0-8714 GCA_045655625.1 Acutalibacteraceae bacterium | reverse complement strand
TATTACATAGGCTGAGAAATTATTGCCTTTTGGGGACACTACATTTAAGGTACCAAAGCTTAATTTTGACTCGAGGTCTAAATAATATACGGGCTCAGAATTTATTTTGGTTATATCAAAACCCTTTTTTAATAGATTCTCCACCGTTATGGGCAAAGTGATTTCAGTGCTGTCGATTTCGATTTTGAAATTTGATTTTGCCGGTTTGAGTTCTTGTTCTTTTTTGAGTTCATATTTATAACTGTCCAGTGTTGCGCTTTGCGACTCATGTGTAAAAATGTATTTTGAAAGGTCAATTCTCTTTGACATTTCGGTTTTAAAGGTTTCGTAGTCAGCTATAAGCCCGATTTTATCTTCGGGAGCATTTATATTCGAACAAGAAATCAGACTTAAAAAGCAACTGATTAAGAGTATAATACATAATAATGTTTTCTTCATACAATCACCGACCTTTAAGTGCAGTATAGCATAAAAGCGGTGGAGCGGCAAGATTAAATGATGCATCGCCTTTGGCGATATGATGCATTTGCTTCGCAAATATGATGTTTTCGCTTTGCGAAAATGATGCGATGTTTGCCAATTCATTAGGCGAAGCCGACATCATTCACGAAGTAAACATCATTAGCGATAGCGACATCATTTGCCGTAAGGCAAACATCATTGAAAAAAGGACTTCACTTTCGTGAAGTCCTTTTTTCTGGTGCCGATGACCGGACTTGAACCGGTACGTTGTCGCCAACGAGGGATTTTAAGTCCCTTGTGTCTGCCTATTCCACCACATCGGCAGGAACAATAACAATAATATATTATTTGAACCGTTATGTCAAGAAAAAATTATCGTTAATAATCCTCTAAAAATGTATGCAGTTCTTCCCCATCGCGCAGGCGGTAGCCCGGCATGGCGCCAAGGTTTACGTTGTGCATGCTGCGGAAAAGGTTATCATCCGCTACGGGGTTATCCTCGCGCAGTTTGGCGATTAAGCGTTTAACCTCGCGGCGCTTGGAAAGGTCCTCAACCTCTTCACTCTTTTCGGTGAAGCGGCAGGCGCAATGCAGAAAACGCAGAGAGTTATAATTGCTCCACGCAATAATATCGCGCTCCTTGACCTTATAAAGCGGACGAATAAGCTCCATACCCTCAAAATTCTGGCTTTTGAGTTTGGGCATCATGGTTTTGATTTCGCTCGAATAGAGCATGCTCATAACCATTGTTTCGATAGCGTCATCGAAATGGTGACCCAGTGCTATTTTATTACAGCCGAGCTCCTTTGCCTTGCCATAGAGAAAGCCGCGGCGCATTCGCGCGCAAAGATAGCAGGGCGAGCCGCCAACGTTATCGACCGTGGCAAAAATATCGCTATCGAACACCTTAACGGGGATATTGAGAAGATCTGCGTTTGAGAGCAACAGCTCGCGGTTTTCTTTATTATAGCCGGGGTCCATAACCAAGAACTCGAGCGAAAACGGAACCTCGCTGTGACGGGAGAGCTGCTGCAGGCACTTAGCCATCAGCACCGAATCCTTGCCGCCCGAAATGCAGACGGCAATTTTATCGCCCGGCTGAATCATATCGTATTCCTTGATTCCGCCAACGAAGTTATTCCATATTCTTTTTCGATAAGTGGTTATGATGCTGCGCTCGACCTCTTGATACTTTTCGAGCATAGGCTACATACTCTCGGGTGCATCGATTTTCAAAATCGAAAGCAGGTTACGGATAACGGTGCGTGTTGCAAGGCAGAGCGCAAGACGTGCCTGCATAAGGCTTTCATCTCCGCACTTGCAGCGGCAAGCGTTATAGAATTTATGGAACTGAGCTGCAACGTCAACAGCGTAGTGAGTGAGTTTTGCGGGGTCATATGCTGCGGCTGCAACTTCAATAGTCTTGGTGAATGACGAGAGAACGTTAATAAGCTCGCGCTCCTCGGGAGCCTTTAAAAGCATAAGCTCTGCTTCGGTGCATTCGCGAGGGGTTATTCCCTCCTCTGCTAAATTGCGCAGAATGCTGCAAACACGTGCATGCGCATACTGAACGTAATAAACTGGGTTCTGGTTGGACTGTTCAACCGCCAAATCAAGATCGAAATCGAAGTGGCTGTTGGGCTCGCGGAGGTTGAAGAAGAAACGAGCAGCGTCGATCGGAACCTCCTCAAGCAGCGTTACAAGTGTTATAGCCTTGCCCGAACGCTTGGATGCCTTTATAACCTCGCCGCCCTTAACAAGGCGAACCATCTGCATGAGAACAACGTCGAGCTTATCGGCATCAACACCCAAGGCAGAAAGTGCTGCCTTAAGGCGCGGAACGTAACCGTGGTGGTCGGCTCCCCAAATGTTGATAGCCTTATCAAAACCGCGGGTTACGAGTTTATTATAGTGATATGCGATATCGGGTGCTACGTAGGTCGGGAAGCCGTTGGAACGAACCAAAACGAAATCCTCGCTGCCGAAATCGGCGCCCGAGAACCATAAAGCACCCTCTTTTTCATAGGTGTGGCCGCTCTCTTTAAGCTTTTCGATTATGCGCATGGTCTCACCAGACTGGTGCAGACTGCTCTCTTTAAACCAGGTATCGTATTCGATGCGGTATTTGGCAAGGTCGTTATGAAGCGCCTCTATATTCTTAGGCAGGGCAAACGCAACCAGCGCAGCACGGCGCTCTTTTTCCTCTGCATTCACAAAGCTATCGCTGTATTCCTTGGCAAAAGCCTGCGCATGAGCGATAATATCGGCTCCGTGATACGAATCCTCGGGCATCTCAATGCCCTCTTTATAAAGCTGGAGATAACGCAAATCAAGCGAGAGACCAAACTTCTCTATCTGGTTGCCTGCATCGTTGATATAAAACTCGCGCTCGGTTCGATAGCCTGCATAATCAAGCACTGCGGCAAGGCAATCGCCCAGTGCGCCACCACGCGCATTACCAATATGCATCGGTCCCGTGGGGTTGGCGGATACGAACTCAACCAGTGCGCTTTTGCCGGCGCCTATATCGCTTCGACCATAGTCTGCGCCCTTGGCGTTAACGTCCGAAACGATGGCAGCATAGTATTTATCCGATAAGAAAAGGTTAATAAAGCCGGGACCCGCTATTTCATAACGGTCGATATAGGTGTTTTCGAAATTGGCGTTTGCCATAAGCACCTCGGCAATTTTGCGCGGAGCATTGCGGAACACACGCGACCAAGCGAGCGCACAGTTGAGCGCGAAATCGCCATGGGTCGGGTCGGAGGGCTTGTCTATAGAATAGGCGGTAAGCTCTGCTTCGGGAAGCTCGCCGCTTTCGATAGCCTTGGCTGCTGCCGCTGCTATTATCTCCTTTATCTGATTTTCGGTTGCCTTAACAATTGCTGACATTTTTATACCTCTTTTATGTTTATCTCGATTTGATTTTTGCCGATAACTCCACCCTCGTTTAAAAGCATATAGCCGATTTTAAGGGTGCCGCAGAGAGATAGCTTATTCTCAAGCAGTTCACCACGGGTTGCCATTTGGAAAACACCGTAGGGAGTTTTATATTCGGTTTTATTGGTTTTACCATTTTCTATTTTAAGCACGCTGCCGACCGAGCCTGTGCGGGTTATGACGGCGGCTGAATCGGTGGCTTTTATGACGGTGTTTATCCTTGCGCCATCGGTAAGCTCGCTGTATTTTAAATAGTCGGCTTCGTTTTTGCGGTCGTATTCTCCCTCGTAGCAAAAGCGCTGCTCATCGCGGGCGCCATCGGCTTCGGTGAGGGATTTTAAGGTTATTTTAACTTTTTTCATATCTTTTCAATATCCACAAGTTCTGCTTCTATATCATCTGTGCCCAGTAAGGCTCGCGCCATTTCGGAGAAGGATTCGGACTTATCGCTGACGTAGTAACGGTCGGTTCCCTTCTCGGACGATAGCATATCGTTCTCAGCCAGATAGGTTTTAACGTATCGGGCAGTTGCCTCGCCCATATTGATAAGCGTTACGCCCTCGCCGCAGACGGTTTTAATTACCTCTGACAGCACGGGATAGTGGGTACAGCCGAGGATGAGAGTATCCACACCCGCCTCCATTATGGGAGAGAGATATCGTTTTGCCGCTTCGAGCGCCATAACGTCGGTCTTTGCGGTTATACCCTCCTCAACCAACGGAACGAAAAGCGGACAGCTGTTTTGCACTACCGTTGCGCTCGGCATATGGGAAAGAATATAACTGCGATGGGCATTGCTCTTAATTGTAGCAGCGGTGCCGATAACGCCTATCTTGCCGTTCTGAGTTGCCCGTGTTGCCGCGCTTGCCGCATGTGACACAACCTCAACAAACGGAACGGGAAGCTCCTTTTCGGTATCCTTTGCGACCGAGGAAACGGTTCCGCAGGCGGCGATTATCATTTTAACACCGTGGGAGAGCAGCAGTCGCTCATCCTGAAGTGCATATTTTCTGATTATATCACGGCTTTTGTTTCCGTAAGGCACACGACCTGTATCGCCGAAATAGATGATGGTTTCATCCGGCAGGACCTTTTTAAGTTCTTTAACAACGGTAAGACCGCCCAGTCCCGAATCGAACACGCCGATGGGTCTGTTATCCGACATATGATCGCCTCCTCTTAATACTATTCAAATTATATTACCATATATTTTTAAAAACTGCAACAAAAAAAGGAATGACCGCTGTGGTCATTCCCCTTTTATGATATCTTTTATTACCTCGCCCGCTATCATCAGTCCTGCCACGGAGGGCACAAAGGAGATGCTTGCGGGGGTCCTTTCTCCACTTTTTACGGGTTCTTCGGTGGAGAAAATAACCTTAACGTCACTAATGCCGCGCTTTCTAAGCTCATAGCGCATAACGCGTGCCAAGGGGCAAACGCTGGTCTTTTTTATATCGGCAATTTTAAAGGCAAAAGGATCTAGCTTGTTGCCGGTGCCCATTGAGGAAATCACCGGTATTTCGCGCTCTTTTGCTTTTTCAATTATGAGCAGCTTTGCGGTTACTGTATCGACCGCATCGACCACGTAGGAAAACTGCGAAAAATCAATGCTTTCGGCGGTTTCAGGTGAGAAGAAAATATCGCGGCACTCTACCTGCACGGCAGGGTTAATATCGGCAATGCGCTCTGTCATAACTGCAGTTTTCTGCTTACCCCTCGTGCTATGAAGCGCTATGAGCTGGCGGTTTATATTGCTCTCGCTTACCGCATCGGGGTCGATGAGCGTAAGATGCCCTACCCCCGCTCTTGCGAGTGCCTCGCAAACATAGGAACCCACACCGCCAATGCCAAACACGGCAACGTGACAGCCCTCAAGCTTTTTGCGATTTTCCTCGCCTATAAGCATATCGGTTCTTTCAAAAATACCCATTTACTTACCCAAAAGTTTTATATATTTCGGAAGCTCGTTTTCGAAATCAACACCATAGGTGCGCTCGGGTTGGAAATGCTTGGTGCGATAGATGCAGCCGCTTGTGTATTCGGCGGCTATCTTCATAGATTTCTGCAGCTCAATTCCGTTTAAAAGTGCGCCGACGAGTGCGCTGCCGTATACGTCGCCCGTGCCGTGATACATAGCATCAACACGGTCTGCAAAGGCATATTTTATCTCGCCGTTTTCGAGTGCTGCGGCACCCAGCTGCTTATCATCAAAATACACACCTGTGAGAATGGGAGTTTTAGCGCCCATCTCCTTTAATGCGGATAAAATCTCAGCCACGTATTCCTCGGTAAATACGCCATCCTTATACTCGATGCCGAGCATAAGGCAAGCCTCGGTGAGATTGGGAATAACAATGTCCGCCTTGGCGCAAAGCTTCTTCATTCCCTGCGGAAAATCCTGGGGGAAAATCTGATAAAGCTTGCCGTGGTCAGCCATTACAGGGTCTACGACTACCAAGGTGTCCTCATCGCGGAGGATATCGATTATCTCACAAACGAGATCAATCTGGCGGAAAGAGCCGAGATATCCCGTGTAGATGGCATCAAAATGAATTCCCTCCGATTTCCAATGCTTTGCGATGGGCAGAATATCCTCGGTGAGATCGCGGAAGGTGAAATCCTTGAATCCGCCCGTGTGGGTGGAGAGCACTGCGGTAGGAATTACCGCGGTTTCCACACCTGCGGCGGAAATTATGGGGAGAGCAACGGTAAGTGAACACTTGCCGAAGCCTGAAATATCATGTATTGCTGCTACTCTTTTTTGCATTTTGCGTCCTCCTTAAAAAACTTTTTTGCACACCGGTTCAAGACAACATTTTTCACAATGCGCCGCCCTCGCAGTGCAGACTGCTCTGCCGTGAATTACTGCACGGTGGCAAAAGTTATTCGACTCCTCAGGCGGAAGGAGTTTTCTCATTTCGTTTTCGACCTTTAAAGGGTCGGTAGTTTTTACGAAGCCTAAGCGGTTTGAGAGGCGGATAAAATGGGTATCCGCTACCACGGCAGGCTTGCCATAGATATCTCCGCAGACGAGGTTTGCGGTTTTTCTGCCCACACCGGGGAGGGTTATAAGCTCCTCAATAGTATCGGGAACAACTCCACCGAAGCGCTCCATTATCCCCTTACCTATTCCGATAAGGTCGCGCGCCTTGGTTTTATAAAGGCCGCAGGTTTTGATCAGCTCCTCAACCTCCGAAAGCTCGGCATTCTTAAATGCTTCTGCATTCGGGAAACGTGCGAAAAGCGCAGGGGTTACCATATTTACTCTGGCATCGGTGCACTGGGCTGAAAGGCGCGTGGCTATGAGAAGCTGAAAAGCATCGGTATATTCGAGCGAACAAAACGCATCGGGATATTCGGCTTTGAACAGTTCTGCTGCCTTGGCTGCGCGTTGTTTTTCGGTCATATTATCTCCTTAAACACTAAGCTTCATATCGCCGTGTTTGATAAGTTTTAGCGCACGCATACCCTCGGATATTGCGAGCGATACGATTGCGGGAAGAATAAAGTGCATAGCGGCTATTTCGATAAGGGTTACAACGGGCGTAAAGCCTGCAGCCACCATCGAGGTATAGCTCGAGAACTGACCTACAAGACCTGCAGAGCCCATGCCCGAGCCCGTGGGGTTGCTGACCATGCCGAGCACTGCCGAGCTGATAGGACCGAGTATTGCACTTGAGAGGATTGCAGGGAGCCAGATTATAGGCTTTTTAACGATGTTGGGAACCTGAAGCATGGAGGTGCCCAGACCCTGAGCCACAAGACCGCCTAATTTGTTCTCGCGATAGCTGGCAACGGCGAAGCCGACCATGTTACAGCAGCAGCCAACCGTTGCAGCGCCTGCGGCGAGGCCGGTTATTCCCATCGAAATACCGATGGCAGCCGAGCTTATCGGCAGGGTTAAAATCATACCCATAAGCACCGATACTATCATACCGCCCATAATGGGATGTGCTTCAACGTTAACGTTTACGAGGTTGCCGAGGAATGCCATTAAGCGTGCAACCGGAACGCCGAGATAAATGCCGACTACGGCACCGGGAATTATTGCACAAAGGGGTGTTACTATTATATCGACCTTAGTCTTGCCCGATACCAACGAGCCGATTTCGACCGCAACGTATGCCGCTACGAATGCGCCGAGCGGTTCGCCCGGTTTGCCGAGTGCGATGGTGGCAAGACCGCTGCCTGCAAATGCACCGACCATACCTGCTACGGCTGCCGAAACGGTTACAAGCGGAGAAGCCTTGAGCTTGCTGGCAACACCTGCACCGATACCCATACCGGTTGTCACCTTGGCAACGTTACCTATCTGCATGAGGTGCATTCCAACGGTTCCGCCGATGATATCTCCAATCTGGCAGATGATAGTGCCGATGATAAGGGTTGCGAACAGGCCGAGAGCCATACCCGTTAGTCCGTCGATAAATAAGCGGTTAAGATATTTTTTGATAAAATTCATCATAATCTCCCCTATTTATTTTTTGTTGGATAAAATTATATAACCCTTTTTTTACCTTGTCAAGGCAGCGGAACTATTTTGGTTTAAATTGCTAAAGTGTTTTTCCCTTGACGGGAATATTTTTGTATTATATAATGGGATAAATCTATAAGCGAGGTCTGTTTATGATAATTATGGCGGTTGACCTTGGCGACGCACGCACAGGAGTTGCTGTTAGCGATAAGGGTGAAAGCTTTGCGTTTCCCAAGGGAGTTATAACTGAATATAACAAGGAGAAGCTGCTTTTAAAGCTATCTGATAAAGCACGCGAGCTTGGTGCAGAGCTGCTAGTTGTGGGATACCCCAAAAACATGGATGGTTCCGCAGGCTTTAAGGCGCAAGAATGCGAGGCACTCGGCAAGCGACTTGCCCAAATGTGCGATTTGCCGCTTGTTTTATGGGATGAGCGCTGCACCACCGTTTCGGCGCATACTGCACTTAACTATACAGATACCCGCGGCAAAAAGCGCAAGGAAATCGTTGATGCCGTTGCGGCAACCATAATTTTAGAGGACTATTTGAAAAGAAGACAGCAGGGTTAAAGCCCTGCTGTTTTTTCTATTCATCACGGTCGTGAATATGGGTGTTTACGGTGGTGCCGCGAACTATACTGCCCTTACCGTATTTTTTGCGGATTTCAAATATCTTATCCTCGACCTCTTCCTTTTCCTCGGTTTGCTTAAAATCGGTGAAAATATCGGTTTGATAGGATGCGGCGGAATCCTTTAAATTTATGGCGCGGAAACCGATGGAGCGGAGTGGAACCGAGAAGCCGAAGTTTTGTTCGATAAGCTCCATGCATTTATTT
>JAZOPP010000078.1:0-8530 GCA_045655625.1 Acutalibacteraceae bacterium | reverse complement strand
ATATCGGCTCCTGCAAATTCTCTTCCGGCACGCACAGGGGTGAGCGTGGTTGTGCGATTTGCGCGGCTGTTGATAGCGGCGTGATTTCAAGCAGTCGCTATGAGAATTATAAACGCCTTTATTCCGAACTTTCCAAATATAAGGAATGGGAAATAAAGAACAATAAAAAGTAACAATAAATCACCGTTTTCGTATAATGTTAGTAGGTTAGCGAAAGCGGTGATTTTTTTTGCGTAACAGAAAACGATTTAACAGAGGAACCTGCGCAGTATTCTTTGGTACGGGATTGTTGGTTTCGTGTATGTGCCCGACCAGAACGCTTATTATGCTTTTATCACTTGCTATCGTCTGCCTTGGAATATCCTGCACAAAATGTTGATGGAGGTAATTTTATGAAGGTCGTAGTTGTTAAGAGCCCAAAGCTTTTAGGTGGTCTGCTTAAAATGATTTTTGGTTTCAAGAAGGAAAATAAATAGATACATAAAGCAATAAGACCGGGCAGCAGCTCGGTCTTATTCATATTTCCCCAAAAACTAAAGTAATTATTGTTTAGGGGGAATGATATGAAAAAACACATTATATCTATAACTGCCATTATAATTGCGGCTGCTATTTCTTTTTCGGTTTTGATTAATATATCTCAAGTGATACAAAAAGCATCAACGCCGAGGACCGACACGCGCCGAACAGTCATTATTGATGCAGGCCATGGCGGGTTTGACGGGGGTGCTGTTGCAGAGGACGGAACGCCTGAAAAGGATATAAATCTGCAAATCGCAAAGAACCTGCGCGATTTTTTGGAGCTTTTTAATTTTCACGTCGTTATGACCAGAACTGAGGATGTTTCAACCGAATCGGATAACGGCAAAGAAAATAAAAAGACCAGCGATTTATATAATCGTTTAATGCTCATGAGAGAATATGATGATGCACTTTTTGTAAGCATTCATTTGAATAAATTTACCTCCACAAACGTGAGCGGAGCGCAGACCTTTTATTCGCAAAATGCCACGGGATCAGAACAATTTGCGCAGGCAATACACGGCAAAATAATTGGCATGCTGCAGCCCGAAAACGAACGCGAGATAAAGCGTGGCACAAAAAGCATTTATTTGCTGCGCAACGCAACCTGTCCGACAGTTATCGTTGAATGCGGTTTTTTAAGCAATAAAACAGAACTGGAAAAGCTCAAGGATGAAAAATATCAAACAATGATGGCTTTTTGCATTTTTTGTGGTATAATGGATTATAATAACGGATCAAGGTTGTGAAAAAATGGCTTCGAAACTTAAAAGCATATACGTTTGCAGCAGCTGCGGATACGAGACTCCGAAATGGATGGGTAAATGCCCCGAGTGCAACGAATGGAACACCTTTGAAGAATCGGTAACTGAGGTTGTCAAGGGCTCATCTGCACCTAAGACCGCTAAGGCGGTTAGCGCCAAGCGAATTAATGAAATCTCTGTTGTTGATGAGCATAGATACATAACCAATATAAGCGAGCTTGACCGCGTTTTGGGCGGCGGCATCGTTAAAGGCTCCGTGGTTTTACTTAGCGGTGATCCCGGCATCGGAAAATCCACAATTCTTTTGCAGATATGCGGTGCTATCGATCACGGGCTAAACGTTTTATACGTTTCGGGCGAGGAATCCTCGGTGCAGATAAAGCTGCGCGCCAAGCGTCTTGGAATAAATAACGATAATCTAAAGATATTAACCATTACCGATACGCAAGCGGTATGCGAATATATCAACACCGAAAAGCCCGACCTCGTTATGATAGATTCCATACAAACCATGTGCATTGATGAGCTTTCTTCCTCTGCAGGCAGTATTGTTCAGGTGCGTGAATCAACCAATCTTTTGCTTCGAACCGGCAAAAACCTTGATATACCTATTATAATTGTTGGCCACGTAAATAAGGGCGGCGATATCGCAGGTCCCAAGGTGCTTGAGCACATAGTTGATACCGTGCTTTATTTTGAGGGCGAGCGTAATCAGTCTTATCGTATTTTGCGTGCTATTAAAAACCGTTTTGGCTCCACAAACGAAATTGGCGTTTTCGAGATGAACGATGGGGGACTGCAGGTAGTTGAAAATCCCTCAATGATGCTGCTGTCAGGCCGCAGCAAGAACGTGTCGGGTTCGAGCATAGCTTGTATTATCGAGGGCACACGCCCGATTTTAGCTGAGGTTCAAGCCCTTGTAACAACCACGGGCTTCGGCAACCCGCGCAGAATGTGCACGGGATATGATTATAATCGCTATAATCTTATGCTCGCGGTGCTCGAAAAACGAAACGGCTTGTTTTTCTCCAACCTTGATGCTTATTTAAATATCGTTGGCGGAATGCGTTTGGACGAGCCTGCCGCCGATTTACCCGTTGCCATGGCACTGGTTTCCGCATTGCGTGATATTCCGTTGCCTGAGGATTTGGTGGCATTTGGCGAAATCGGTCTCTCCGGTGAAATACGCAACGTTCCGCGTGCTGCTATGCGAATAACCGAGGCAGCGCGTTTAGGATTTAAACGCTGCATCGTTCCCAAAACCAACCTAAAACAACTCGATGGCGTAAAAGCTGATATCGAAATTATCCCCGTAAGATATCTGCGTGATGCGCTGGAGCTTATAAGATAACATAGCCAACTAAATAATCCAAAGCGTCAATGAGTGATAATCACCCGTTGGCGCTCTTTTTTTCACAAACTGCCCTTGTCCGCATATTATGTAGAGAGAAATCATAGTAACGGAGGAGAAAACTTTGGAAGATTTTTTTGATTTTTCACGTCTTGCATTTGCAGACACAACACATCCCAAAACACAGCGCATAGCCGTTGATATGGCACTTAGCAATATGCCATCGTGCATTGACAGTATGCCGCTCGCTATGGCATACGTGCCGATTCAAAGCTTTGGCGTTGTATATGAACCCGAAAAGGCGCTCGTTCGCGGAACAATTTTCCCCGACCTTGATAAGCCGTTTATAGGCTGTAAAAGGGGAGACGCCCGATGAATAATGAGCAGACAATGCAGCTGCGCCGTTTATCCAGCGTTCATTTTGCGCTTGTTGAACTCAATTTGTTTTTAGATACCCATCCCAACAATGCCGAAGCACTTAAAATGTTTAATTCATATAAATCCAAATATGAAACCATGCTTCGTGCATACGAACAGAAATACGGTCCCATAACCACTCTGGGCGTAACAGGGAACGCCACGTGGGATTGGGCAACCGGTCCGTGGCCTTGGGAACCTTTAAAGGAGTTGACTAAATAATGTGGCAATATGAAAAGAAATTGCAGTATCCCGTAAACATTAAGAATCCTAATCCTAAGCTCGCACAGCTAATTTTAAGTCAATACGGCGGTCCCGACGGTGAATTAGGTGCCAGCCTGCGCTATTTAAGCCAGCGCTATACAATGCCTTATAACGAGCTGCGCGGATTATTAACAGATATCGCCACCGAAGAGCTCGGCCACCTTGAGATGATAGGCGCAATTGTTTATCAGTTAACCAAAAACCTAAGCGAAGAGCAGATAAAGACTGGCGGCTTCGATGCATACTTTGTTGACCATACAACGGGCATATATCCCGCAGCCGCTTCAGGCGTACCCTTCACAGCTGCTTATATTCAGTCGAAGGGCGACGTGCTGACCGATCTGCACGAGGATTTGGCAGCAGAGCAAAAGGCTCGCACAACCTATGATAACATTCTGCGTTTTTGCGATGACCCCGATGTTGCTGACCCGATAAAATTCCTGCGCCAGCGCGAGATAGTACACTATCAGCGTTTCGGTGAGGGATTGCGCCTCGCAACCGACCGACTCGATTCCAAAAACTTCTATGCATTCAATCCGAGCTTCGATAAGTGCATAAAATAGCCTATATTTACTCAAGCCGACATTTTCCAGTGTCGGCTTGAGTTTTATTTCTTGACAAAACATGCTTTAGGCATTAAAATTTACTCGGTTATCAAACGTTTGAGAGGAATGATTTATTTTGTTAAGATTCACAAGGGTAACCGCAATAGTTTTAACTTTTGTTTTAGCGCTTTCAATTTGTGCTTGCGGAGGAGTTGAAAAATCCCCCGACGTTACGTCATCGCTGCCTGCAATAACGGACGAGCCCTCTTCTTCTGAGACTCCCGTTTCTTCTGAGAAACCCAGCAGCTCATCTGCACCCGCAGTCTCCAGTAAGCCTGTTGTAACGCCGAAACCGCAGTCGAGTTCTACGGTTTCCAAGCCGCAAAGCATTGTGGTTGCTAATGACCCTAACAATAATATCGATATTGAAGATAACATTTTCATGGATTCAATGGTCTATACCGGCTATAACCTTGCCAAGCATAGGGCTGACGGTAAAATGTGGCAGTATATTCTTTCTAAATACAAGAAGGGATATGGCTGGCTTTCTAAAATCAGCTACGACTATGACGGCGGCACCTCAGGCTATGAGACCAATGCACAGGGCCTGCCCGATATTGCATATTTTGAAAAACACGACCTTGTTTGCGCTTCCTACGTAACCTACGTATATTTTAATTACCTGCCCAACGTTGTAGGACTTGATACCTCGTTCCTTACTAAACCCGTAAACCCCACACTTGCTAACGATTGGTATCGTTGTGCGCTTGATTGGGTGAGAAAGGGTTATTCTTATGAGATTCCCTTTAAGGCTTCACGCTCGGGCGGCGGAGAGATTCAGTTCAAGCCCCAGCAGACTATTCCGATCGGCTCTATTATTCTTTGCAATGATATGAACAATAAGTCCTCCAACTGGGCTTGCCACGTTTCTATTTATGCTGGCTATAAGAACGGTTATCACTGGGTTTACCACGTTGGTAACGATAACGGTCCTGAGTTCTGTGCTATGGAGCGTTTCTGCTATGGTCCCGATCCGGTTTGGCCCTTAAGCGTTATTTCTCCCCCTGTTAATATGCGTTTTGCGGCAAAGGCAGACGTTGTTGTTAAGGATGAAAACGGTGCTCCCGTTTCGGGCGCTAAGATTAGCCTCACCGCCAAGACCGGCAGAATATTCGAGCTTGGCGCCACTAATGCCGAAGGTGTTGTAACTAAAGATGGTCTCAACTACGGTAATTACACCTTAAAGGTTGCCGCACCTGCAGGCTACACCGCCGAGGTTGCTTCCAAAACCGTTAAACTTACTATTGATAATAACAGCTTAAACACCATCGACGTGGTATTAAAGAAAGTATCGTAAAATAAAAAACCTGATGCTAAAACAGCATCAGGTTTTTGTTGTATATAGATTGTACTGTTAATTTTTCTGGAATTTGGGTGTTCTAATAATTATTGCGAGCAGTGCTGTTATTGCTATGGCAATACCTAACCAAGTGGTGAACATTAAGCTGAAATCACCGTTTTTGAGAGTTGCACCATAAAATGCAGAACCGATTCCCGCGCCCATATAGGTGGCAAAATCCATAATTCCCGTAACGGAAGATACGTTTCCGGTTGCAGCGAAACGCAGAGGGAACATTGAAAGCATAGAGGTGTTAATAACGTTTATAGCTGCGTTGGTAACGCAAAGGCATACTGCAGCAATAACAATGTTTTTAACGCCCAGCACCAAGGGCAGCATAGCTGCTACACACAAGATGGCAGAAACAATGGAAACAATGTTTTCTTTTTTACGGAAAACGCCATATAGATAAGGATAAAGCAGGCGACCAACCATTCCAATAACAGGAATGATATATAAGAACATCTGCATCTGTGATAGTGTGAAATTATAGCTCGATTGGAAAAACTTCGGCGCCCAGGAAGAAATGTTATCCTTAATAACACCGTGCAGAACGGCGGGTAATAGCATAATATATACGCTAGGTAGCCGTAGCATCTTGCTCATGGGTATATGCGATTTTTTATTGCCGCTGTCGATTTCCATTTTTTCACCAAAGGTAAGCAGCGGTAAGAACGCAAGCGATATAGATAAAATACCGGGGATAAGGAAGGCGGCACCAACACCAAAGGTTGTTGTGGCAAAGGTTGCAATCAAAAGTCCGAGCACGCTGCCAACCGCAACGCTTGATACGAGGAATGAAACGCTTTTCACTTTTTTCTCAACAGGAGAAATAAACGATATGTAGGAAAGAAGCGATCCCCAAAGCATGCTCTGCGCATAACCGTTAACCGACCAAAGCGCAATGAATATCGGGAACTTTGGTAAGAACGATAGTCCTAAGTTGGCAATACCCGAAACGGTAAGACCAGTGTATATCATATAGCGTGGATGAATCTTATCGCCGATGATTCCATTAAGCAAACGGCCGCAGGAAAAAGCAATCAAAAATGCGCTGCCGATATAACCGTATTGCGCGTTTGTTATTATATCTCCAAGACCCGTGGATGCGATTGAGAGATTAAGTCGACCAACGTAGACCAAGCAGTAGGATACGTAGCCGATTAAGAACAATATATAAAAGTTTTTGATTTTCTTCATCTATCTCACCTCAAAAAACAACAAGGGTAATATATCACATTAGTGTATAAAAGTCAATTGTATATAAATGATTTAATTACTTGACAACGGTTAGCAACTGCTAATATAATTAAACAAAGATATAATACGTGTCCCAGCAGGGGATGCAGGGGAAGCGGCGTAGGAACATTTTATAGTCATCCCGAAGCGATAAAATTTTCTGCGGTATGGTTATTAAATCCTCACTTCGGTGATACGCCGATACTAAAAGAACAGGCTTGTGATTTTTAATGGTCTGCTCGCCGCCGATTATACCGTTTAATTCCTCGCCCTCAATATCGAACTTGATAAAGCTCGGAAAACCGAATTTTTCACACAGCTTATCAATGGTAATACAAGTGGTGGATTTACTTCCGCCGTGAAGTGATTGATTCCTTCCGCCCTCATCACCAAAAAACATATTGCCGTTTAAATATCCGATTGCCGCGTTAACGCATTCTGTATTGCGGAGGTGTTCGGCGGTTTTTAAAAGGCGCGAAAAATTCTTTTCCGATGGTTCAACTGCAATTATTTTTTTATAATCAGGCCATAGCGTTGCGAATTTTTCGGCAGTATCGCCTATGAATGCGCCAAGGTCGAATATCGTATCCGCTCTATTTGGAAGCAACTCTTTGAATGTTGATTCTTCCGAGTCTTCCGAGGCAAACAAATATTCAATTTTTCCGCTTAGCTTGAACTTCACAATATTTTCAAAAACATGTTTTGAGCGCTTATCTGATAGGGAGGAATAGACCTTTTCGAGTATCAGTTTGTGTGCTTGAACGAAGCCGCTATCAAAGAAGGTTTTGCCATAAACAGGCGCATCGGCAATATATAGCTCATGGCGCTTTGATATGCGAATAATATTTTCTCTAACTGAGCCTAGTGTGCTGCCAAAAGCAGTAACAACTATAAAATCATCTAACTGCGTTTCTATATCGCTAAGGGTTTTAACGGTGTGTCCTCTAAAGGTTTGACCGCGAACAAAATCATCGCTCGCAAATACTCCGGAGATATCCACACCGATGGAGGATAGCTTATCAATAACGGCATCGGCGCCATTGCCCATGCCATATATAACGATCGGCTTATTCTTTGATTTCAACGTTTGCCACAGATCGGTCATATGCATCCCTCCATGGGAACAATTATAGTATAATTTATCACAAAATTAAAGAGGTGTTTTCAATAATTACCAATAAATTTTCCGTTTCGGGAATGACCTGTGCCGCTTGTCGGGCAAATGTCGAAAAAAGTGTTAAAAAGTTAAACGGTGTTGAAAAAGTAGCGGTTAATCTATTATCCGGCAGTATGACTGTGGAGTTTGATGAAACCGTGCTTGCCGACAGTGATATAATTGGCGCTGTTGTTTCTATCGGCTATGGTGCCTCTGTTTACTCTGAAAATCTTGATAATTCGCGTAATATGAGCGAATGGGATAAACGCAAGGAAAAAACAAGCGCAGTAAGTAAGGCACTTAAAAAGCGCGTTATATGGTCGCTTTGCTTGCTTTTGCCGCTTATGTATGTTTCTATGGGACATATGGTTAATCTGCCGTTACCTTCATTTTTGTCGGGTGCTAAGCATTGTCTTTTAGCGGCAATAACTCAAATGCTGTTTGCGATAGCAATAATGTTCATAAACGGCAAGTTTTTCACTTCGGGATTCAAGGGCGTTATAAAGCGCGCGCCGAATATGGATTCGCTTGTTGCATTGGGCTCGGCCGCATCGTTTATTTATAGTTTGGCTTCCTTATATCTTTTGGGATATGCCGCAGTGCACGGCGATTTTTCGGGAGCAATGAACTATTACCACCATCTCTATTTTGAATCTGCTGCCATGATATTGGCGCTGGTTACGGTGGGTAAATATCTTGAATCACGTTCCAAAGCAAAAACCACCGATTCGCTTGAAAAGCTTGTCAACTTAGCGCCCAAAACCGCAATAGTTATCCGCGATGGTGTTGAGGTTGCTCTCAATTCTGATGATGTAACCGTTGGCGATATTGTTGTTATTCGCCCGGGCGATACTCTGCCTGCCGACGGTGTGA
>JAZOPP010000077.1:0-4104 GCA_045655625.1 Acutalibacteraceae bacterium | reverse complement strand
CGACAAATTAAAGGAGGTGCAGACACATGGCAAAGTGTGATATCTGCAGTAAAGAAATCGCATTCGGTATCAAGGTTTCCCATTCTCACAGACGTACCAACAGAACTTGGAAGCCCAACGTTAAGCGTGTTAAGGCCATCGTAAACGGTTCTCCTCGTCACATTAACGTTTGCACCCGCTGCCTTCGTTCGGGCAAGGTTGAGAGAGCTATCTAACCTAAATCTTTACAAAGAATTTACCATTAAAAGCAGCCGATAATCGGCTTCTTTTTTGGTTTTATAAAACTTTTTCAGTTTATTTGATTTTGCGATTGACTTTTCAAAAAACGGGGGCTATAATACCCTCGAAAACAGGGTTTTTGGGGGTGTAGAAATGACTGCCGATTTAACTAAAGGCTCACCAATGAAGCAAATTTTATTTTTCACTATTCCCTACCTTATAGGAAATTTGTTTCAGCAGTTTTATAACATTGTTGATACCGTTATAGTTGGTCGCACGATGAATGCCGATGCTCTGGCAGCAGTTGGTGCTACGGGCGGTCTCGTTTGGTTTTTTAACGGTATAATCGTTAGCCTTTCAACCGGTTTTTCTGCCGTGATAGCGCAGTATTTCGGTGCTAAGCGCCCCGAAAAGGTGAAGCACGCCTTTGGCATGAGCATTATTTTAATGATAATTGTTAGCGTTGTTATAACTGCTCTTTCCTGCGCTTTTACAATGCCGATACTAAAGCTTCTGCGCACTCCGTATACCAACGGGATAATCTATATGTCGCGCGATTATCTCATATGGATACTGATTGGTCTTTCGGGAAGTGCGCTTTTTAATCTGCTTTCTAACGCTATAAGGGCTTTGGGCGATTCGAAAACACCGCTTTACTTTTTAATTACCGCCTGCGTTATAAACATTATTCTCGATATTGTTCTTGTTCCCGTTATGGGAACGGCGGGCGCCGGTCTTGCTACCGCTATTGCACAGCTTTGCTCGGGACTTATGTGCATTGTCTATATAGTTAAAAAGCAGCCTGCTTTGCATATAGGACGGCGTCATTTCAGATTAAACAAGGTGCTTATATCGCATCTGCTGCGGCTCGGTGTGCCGATGGCGCTGCTTAATATGATGCTCTCTTTAGGCTCGATAGTTATGCAGTTTGTAAGCAACTCACTCGGTAATATTTATATGGCTTCGCAGACCGCTGCCACAAAGATAGAACAGTTCGTTACCCAGCCGCTTTTAGCGCTCGGCTCCGCTACGTCGGTTTATACGGCACAGAATTTCGGCGCAAAAGAATATAAGCGAATAGTTGAGGGTGGACGAAAAGCACAGCTTTTAGGTGTTATTTGGTGCGTAATGATTTCCTTCGTTATGTTCTTATTCGGCAAAATATTTATGGGTTTGGTTGTTGGTTTTGGGGAGGCCGAGATAATAAACAACGGCTATACCTACATTGTTATTAACACCGCCGCTTGCATTATAGTTTCGCTTCTTATTATCGCGAAGGGTGTTTTACAGGCAATAGGACACGTGGCATCGCCCATAGTTTCGGGTCCTACAGAGATAATCGGTCGCGCAGGCGCATCGGTTGGAGCGTTTTTGCTCTTTTCCTCCCCTGCCAATCAGTTCCTCGGAATTTGTTTTTCAAACCCATTAGCTTGGCTGTTTGGTTTGATACCTATTATAATCGACTACATTTATACTATGAGAAAATTCAAAAAGCTATAAAACAAAAAGCCTTATGCTCTCGCATAAGGCTTTTTAAATTAGTTTAACCAGTTATCATCCACCTCGCTGCAGGAGGGACGAGTCATAAGCGCGCGAACCGCATCGGTTACGGGCTTATTTTCATACATAACTTTATAACTCTGTTCAACTATCGGCAATTCGGTGGAATATTTCTCTTTGAGCTTATAGGCCGCGGCTGCAGCATAATAGCCCTCAACGGTGCCGACCGTTTCAAGCGCTTCTTTTACGGGCATTCCTTTGCCCAAAAGCTCACCAAAACGGTGATTTCGGCTATGGCGCGAGGTGCAGGTTACGATAAGGTCGCCCATTCCCGTAAGACCTGCAAAGGTTTTCTCTCGGGCGCCCATTTTAACGCCGAGGCGGGCAATTTCGGTTAGCCCTCTGGTGATGAGTGCAGCACGGCTGTTATCGCCCAGCTCGAGACCGTCGCAGATGCCTGCGGCGATGGCGATAATGTTTTTAAACGCACCGCCAAGTTCAACACCCAGCACATCCTCATTTGTGTAAACACGCAGCTTATCGCTGCTAAATGCCTTTTGCACCGCTTCTGCCGCCTGCCTGCTATGCGAGGTGGCAACCAATGAGGTTTCGACTTCGCGCGATACCTCTTCGGCGTGGGAGGGGCCCGAAAGCACTACGATTTCGCGCTCGGGAAGCTCCTCGGCGATTACCTCGGCGAGGGTATAAAGCGTGCTATACTCGATGCCCTTGGCAACGTTTACCACGATGCCGCAGTTTTTAACCTCTCGCAGCCTTTTAGCGGTTTCGCGCACGGCAAACGAAGGGGTGGCGATAACGGTTATATCGGAGCCCTCGACTGCCGATAAATCGGTGGTTATCGCAAGGTTTTGGGGCAGTTTTACCCCCGGAAGCAGGCGGGTACTCTCCCTATACAGCGACAGAGAGTTTACCTCCTCCTCAAACGGGGACCAAACGGTGACCTCATGACCGCTCTTATGAGCAGACAGAGAAAGCGCAAGCCCCCAAGCGCCTGCGCCTAAAACAGAAATTTTAGACATTGTATTATTCTCCTTTTCTCACAACAAGTCTTTTTTCTTCTCCGTTGATCAGTCTTATTATATTGTCCTTGTGCTTTATTATTACAAACAGACCTATAAGGGCTGTTATAACAAACGCGGGGGTTGTGGGGAACCCAGGGTTAACGTCGCTATGGGTGAGATATGTTACGCCCACAACGGTGAGCGCCGCGGCGATAGAGCCCAGCGATACGATGCGGAATGCAAACATAAAGACAGCGAAAACGATTATACCCGCTATGATGGCAGGATAGCAGCAAACGGCGAAAATGCCAACGCTTGTGGCTATGCCCTTGCCGCCCTTAAAGCCGAAAAATACTGGAAATGCGTGACCTAAAATGCATAAAAGTCCGCAGAAATATGCGCCGTATACGGGGTTGAGCCACGGATGAATTCCCTGCTCGAACACATAGGGGAAAAAGATATGCTTTGCTGCCAGGCAGGCTGCAGCGCCTTTAAGTGCATCAAACACAAAGGTGAGCAAACCCGGCAAGATGCCGACAGCGCGCATAACGTTGGTCATGCCCGCGTTGCCGCTGCCAAAATTGCGAACATCCTTTTTGGCAAAAAGCTTTGAAAAAACTATGGCAAAGCTTATGCTTCCCAATCCGTAACTGAAGGCGCAAGCGCCTATTATACAAAGTATGGCTTTAAAAGTTTCCATTGTGCTATCTCCTATTTATCTCCACGTTCTCTGATAACAAATCGCACCGGAGTTCCTTCGAGACCGAAGGTTGATCTTATCTGGTTTTCAAGGTAGCGCTGATACGAAAAATGGAACAACTCTGCCTTGTTGCAGAAGCATACAAATGTTGGAGGGCGGGTTGATGCCTGGGTGATATAGTATATCTTCAGGCGCTTGCCCTTGTCTGTAGGGGGCTGAACACGCGCAGTTGCATCAGCAAGCACGTCGTTAAGCATACCCGTGGATATGCGCATCGCGTTCTGGCTGTTTACGTATTTTATAAGCTCAAACAGACGGTCGATACGCTGTCCGGTTTTTGCCGAAATGAATATAATCGGGGCATAGGACATAAATGAAAAATCATTCATCAGCTTTTTGCGATAGCTATCCATCGTTTTGCCGTCTTTTTCAACTATATCCCACTTATTTATTGCGATGATGCAGGCTTTTCCCTGCTCGATTGCCAGACCTGCTACCTTGGAATCCTGCTCGGTGAAGCCATCGACTCCATCGATCATAATAACGCAAACGTCGGCGCGCTCTATTGCCATTTTGGCACGAAGCACGCTATATTTTTCGATCTGGTCCTCAACACGGCTTTTGCGGCGCAGACCTGCCGTATCGATAAAATTAAATCTGCCG
>JAZOPP010000076.1:0-1473 GCA_045655625.1 Acutalibacteraceae bacterium | reverse complement strand
CAATCGATGGTATCGTTATCGAGAGGATAGAACTCGACCTCGGTGCTCACGCTGAAAACTTGCTCGCCTTTACTGCTTTTAACTGCACAGCCGGTGATAACAACGTGGGTTCTGCCCGATAAAAGCGAGAGCATTTCTTTTGCTTCTTTTTCATCGCGCGGTTTGCCGAGCATTTTATCATCGCAAAAGACTGCCGTATCGGCGGCGATTATTATATCATCCAGATGGCGCAGTGCTACCTCGCGTGCTTTTTCAAGCGCTAAAAACTGCGGACGCTCATAAAGCGGAAGCTTTTCGGGGCAGGTTTCCTCCCCTGTTGGCACGTCTATTTCAAAATCGGGGGTTATAAGCGAGAGCAGCTCGCGGCGGCGTGGTGACTGTGATGCTAAGATTATTTTCATATGCTTCTCCTGAAAAATAAAAGTCCTACGCTATTATAGCATAGGACTTTAAAAGTTACTACTGATTTTTATTAAGCTGGCGGTATTTCTTGGGGGTCATTCCCGTGCGCTTCTGGAACATACGATAAAACGCGCTCTGGGAATTGAAGCCACACTTATAGCTGATAACGTCGATAGGATCCTTGGTGTTGATAAGGAGATCTTTGGAGAGGTTTATCTTTTTCTCGGCAACGTAGCTCGAGAAGTTAACTCCCATATTTTTCTCAAAGAAGCGGCTGAAATAGGAAGAATTATAGCCGAATTTTGCGGCAGTCTTCTCAAGGCAGGCGCCGGAGAAATCGTTATCGACAAAGTTTATGATGCGCTCGAATTCCTTGCTATACTTGCGCTCGTGATTGCCGATGCTGTGGCGAATGAGAATGGAAACCAGCGCGAGTGCAAGGTTTTTAAGGATAATCTCGGTGAAGCGATCGCAGGCGTTATACTCCTGGTCGATCATCATAATGAGGTTTTCGATTTCGATACGGTCGGCATTCTGCGGACGGATGATATTGCCCAGAGCAGTCTGCGTTGCATCAAAGCCATCCAAGCCCTTGAAGAGTTGATTGCTCATAAACATAATGTTTACAACGTCAACCTCCGTATCGGGGGTGGCTTTGCGGAATTCGTGGTAATCGCCAACATTGAGATAGATAATATCTCCGCGCTGAACGGTATGCTCTACGCCGTTTATAGTTTGAACCAGGGAGCCGCGCATTACATATTCGATCTCAACAAACTGATGAGAATGCAGTTGCGAGTGACCCGTTCTATCATGGTTAACCACAAGAAACTCGCGGTTTTGCGAATTATCGTGCAGAGCCATTTGTAAGCTCCAATTATCCATTAGTTTCCTCCGTTTGCTACTTGATACCAACTATTCCGCCCAAGTTGCCGCTGCCGCTGATGCCGCTCGAGGATGAGGCGGCAGGTTTGCTGCTGGATGATGCGGCGGGCCGGCTGCTCGAAGAAGGAGGCGTGCTCGAGGATGAGGACGGAGCCTTCTCAGAGGATGAGGCGGATGAAGGAGACG
>JAZOPP010000075.1:0-12969 GCA_045655625.1 Acutalibacteraceae bacterium | reverse complement strand
TGCATATCGAGGAAGTTCTTTTCCTCCATCTTATTGCGCAGATGGCGGATGATTTTAGAACGCATTACGAGGTTATCGTGATTCTTGGGGTTGCGCAAATCAAGATAACGGAATTTGAGGCGCAGTTCATCCTTACTCTGGCGCGATGCGCGAACGTCGAACGGAAGCATATTCTGGCTCTTGCCGAGAACGGTGAGCTCGCTTGCCACCAGCTCAACGCGACCGGTTGCTATTTTAGCGTTAACAGTTTCCTCATCACGCTTTTCAACAACGCCAGTTACGGTGATAACGGTTTCGCGGTTGACGTTTTTGAGCAGCTCCTCGTTATGAACAACGACCTGGGTTACGCCTGTGTAATCGCGCAGATCGATGAAGATAACGCCGCCGTGGTCACGCACAACGTCGACCCAGCCCGCGAGGGATACTGTGGTGCCGATATGCTCATCACGGATATCGTTACAGAATAGTGTTCTATACATGATAAAACCTCCTAATAAACTTTAAAAAGAAAATAAAAAATCCCGAGAATACTAAAAAGTATTCCCGGGACGAGCAAACATAAAAGTTGACCCGCGGTGCCACCCGCATTGATGCAAAAATGCATCCTCTTTTTGATTAAATTTTGGGCTGCCGCAGAGTGTTCCCAAGCTTACTACTCATCTCAAACGCGCTTTCAGTCGCTGACGCGTTCTCCCTGACAGACTTTCCACAAAAGCCGAGTCTCCACTAACTATTATAGCCAAAACGCGCTGTTTGTCAACATTTTTTTGGATGGTAATGCGTGGTACAAACCTGATGATCGTGAATGCTGATATTTTTCATTTCTTTCCACACACAAAATATTTATGATATTATTTGCACGCGACTGCCACCGGTTTTATCCTTGGTGACGACGAGCTGCTTATCGATGCGTTCTTTAAGCTCGGCAACGTGGGAAATGATGCCCACAAGACGGTTGCCATCGGTTAGCGATGCAAGCGTGCCTATTGCCTGCTGCAGTGATTCTTCATCGAGCGAGCCGAAGCCCTCGTCAACAAACATGGTTTCGAGCTTTATGCCGCCCGCTGCCGACTGCACCTCATCCGAAAGGCCGAGTGCCAGTGCAAGCGATGCCTTGAAGGATTCGCCGCCCGATAACGTTTTAACGCTGCGGTTGGTTCCGTTATAGTGATCGATAACGTCCAGCTCCAGACCGCTTTTGCTGCGGTTATCGCTCGCGGTTTCGCGGCGCTTGAGCTCATACTGACCGCCGCTCATTGACATGAGGCGGGTGTTGGCGCGGCTTATTATTCGGTCGAAATAGGTTGCCTGGATATAGGTTTCGAGCATTATTCGCTCCTTGCCCCTTATATCGCCGTTGGCAGTATTTGAAAGGGCGCGCACCCAAGTAAGGCGCTTTTCAACCGTTTCCAAATCGCCTGCACGAGCGAGAGAATTTCGCTTGGCTGAGGTGTTAATATCGATGCGGGTTGCAATTTGCTGCAGTTTATCGAGTTCGCTGCCCTTGGCGGCGAGCAATTCAAGTTTTTGGGCATAGAGTGCCTCTATATCGATTTCGGGACAGTCGGCCAAATTCTTTTCAAGCTGCTCTATCTTGCCGCCCAGTTCTTTAAGTGTATCCTCACAAGCGCGGTAGTTCTGCTCGGCGGCTTCGAGTGCTTTATTATAAAGCTCGATAGTGCGCTTTTGCTCAGCTACCCTGCCCTCTGCCTGCGTTTTATTTTTAAACTTAAGCTTTGATGCGAGTGCCTCTGACTGCTTTTTGGTTTCGCTAAGCGTTGCCTCGGTTGCGGCTATTTGCTTTTCGGCTTCGGCGAGGCTTGTTTTATACACTTCTGCCTGTTCCTCGGTCAGCGGAATTTCCTTTTCGAGCTGATGCTTGCGCTCGATTTTAGCGGCAATGCGACGAAGCTCGGTGCTGAGCTCGGCAAGCGAAGCTTCAAGGGCTGTGAGCTGCTTGGTTGCTGCCTCGTCAGCCACGGCTATATCATCAGTTTGAAGAAGGCTTTCCGTTTTAGCCTTGAGCGTTTCTAAAATTGCAGCAACACTACCCGCTATTTCGCCTGCCTTGCGGCTGGCATCTGCTGCGGTTTGCGCTGCTTTATCGGCTATGGATTTTGCAGTTTTCAGCTGCTCCTCTGTTGGGGCCTCGGCGGGTTTTTGTGCCTTTTGCGGATGAGTTTTAGAACCGCAAACGGGGCACGGTGTGCCATCTGCCAAGTCCTCGGCGAGGATGCCTGCCTGCGAATCGAGAAACGCTTTATTTAAAGCGGAATAACCCGCCTCTTTTTTCTGCGCTTTAAAAGCACAAAGCTGATAGCTTTGCTGTGCGGCGGTCAGGTCACTCTCTCTTTTTCTGAGAAACTCTATATCCTTTTTTATTTCAAGGATTTTTGCCTTTTTATCCTCTAAAGCCTGCTCCTCGCGGGCGAGCTTTTCACGTTCTTCGTTCGAGGTGGATACCTCCGCAAGCTCGGCTTTAAGGGCACCCAGCTTTTCAGCCAGGGTGGCAATGGAGGCTTTGTTTTGCTCGGCGGCAGTTTTATCGGAAGATAACTTTTCTTCCAGCGTTGCCTCAGCACACATGGACTGCTTTAAATCATCATAATCCTTATACTGCAGTTCGATTTCGGATATTTCCTTTGCCGCGGCATCAATTTCACCTTTTTTTGCCTTTTGCGCATCAAATGCTGAAAGCAATTCATCGCGCTTCGGAAGTTGCTCTTCCCTTTGGCGCTTAGCTTCCTCAAGGTCCTTTTGCTGCTTTTGGAAATTCTCGGCACTTGTGAGCTCAGCGGTTATCTTCTCTAACTTTTTATCGGTTATATCGAGCGCTGATTTTTGCTGATTTTCCGCTTCCCTGTCGGCGGCCAGCAGCTTATCTATCAGTTCGATAACGTCGGAGAACAGCATACCGCCCGACTTTGCCTTTTCAAGCTCAAGCGATAAAACGTTATCCTCATCGCAGAGCACACCGTTTATATACTGTGTGACACTGAGTTTTATTTCATCATACTGCTTTGTGAGCGCGCTCGCTTCGGTTTTCAGGCGTTCCTCCAAGGTTCGGTAATATCCCGTTTTGAATATCTCGCGGAAGATTTGCTGGCGCTTAGGGGTTTCGGCAAGCAGCAGCTTTAAGAAATCGCCCTGGGCTATCATTGCTATCTGAGTGAACTGGTCACGGTCCACGCCTATGATATTCCTTATTGCAGCATCAACCTCCTTGAGCCTTGTTACAACGTCGCCGCTCGGCAGAATTAAGGTTGCATCTGCTTTTTGGACGGTCATACCATCGCCCTTTTTGGCAGGGCGCTCATATTCGGGGTTGCGCTTTACGGTATATTTTTCATCTCCGTTTGTGAAAACGAGTTCAACCTCGGTTGGGGTTTCCGGGGCGGCATATTTGGAACGAAGCATTGAGCTTTCGCGGTTTTCGCCGCTGGGGCGACCAAAAAGTGCGAAGGTGATGGCATCGAATATTGTGGTTTTGCCCGCACCCGTATCGCCCGTTATAAGATAAAGTCCGCTCTTGCCAAGCTTTTCAAGATTTATCTCGGTTACGCCTGCATAGGGACCGAATGCTGATATCTTTAAGCTTAACGGTCTCATCTTTCTGCCTCCCAAATTTCTTCTATTATTTCATGCATGAAGCTTGTTTGTTCATCGCTCATGGGCTGATTATTCTGCTTTTCGTAAAATTCAGAAAACAGTTCAAGCGGCGACTTATTTTCAACGTTTTCCGCCAAGCCGACCGATAGGCTGCTGCGGGTACGCACGTTATCATAATCGAGCTTCATAAGATTCGGATATATAACGCGCAGCTTGCCGATAGCATCGGGAATATCCTCCTCATCGGTGAGGGTTACGTGGATATAATCCTCAACGTTTGTGTTTTCCCAATTCTTCTTTAATGTTATTTCCTCATAGCTTCCACGAATCTCGCGCATATCGCGCAAGGGTGTGAGCGGAATAAACTCGAGCTCGATATTTCCCTTTTCCTGAAGTTCAACAACGGTGACACTCTTTTGATGATTTGCTTCGGAGAAGGAATATTTAAGCGGTGTGCCGCAATAGCGGACGCTGTCTCTTGTCATTTTTTGCGGGGCGTGGATATGACCTAACGCAACGTAATCAAAGCGCTCAAAAACCGAAGCATCGACGTTATCGCTGCCGCCGACCGATATTTCCTCCGATTCACTGCGGCCTGCACCCGTTACGAACTGGTGAGTGATGATAATATTACGCTCGCTATCGTTGATGGTGACGGTGCTGAGCGCCGCCTCTACAGCATCGGTATAGCTGTTTATTTCCATATCGGGGAAATAGCGTTTAACGTTTACCGGCTTTAAAAACGGAAGCATATAAATATTGAGCGGACCAAAGCCGTCCGAGAGCGTTACCTTGGTTACCTCTCCATTATAAACGGGGCTTATATGTATTCCGCTTTTATCCATAAGTCGACCGCCGAATGCAAGGCGCTCGGCTGAATCGTGGTTGCCGCTTATCATAAACACCTGCAAATTGCGCTGTGAAAGCGAGAAAAGGAAATCATCAAACACCTGCACAGCTTCGGCATACGGTACGGTTTTATCATATACGTCACCTGCTATGAGCACACCGTCCGGCTGCTCGGAATCGATAACGTTTAGAATCTTTTTTAGGATATACTTTTGGTCCTCCAGCATTGAAAACTCGTTAACGCGTTTTCCTATATGGAGGTCGGACAGATGAATGAGTTTCATAATTTTGCTCCTATATTCTGAGAGTGTGGCTTTAAATTATTCAAACGCTATGCTTTGCATTTTTTAATCGAATTCAAAGTGAAGCGGTGCGAGATATACTCCGCCCTGCCCCCATCCACAGTGGGTTATATAATGCTTGTCCTCAATTTTTATTACCTCGGCCGCGTGTGAGGGTATTCTGCCTACCGGTTCGCCATCAAAGTAGAACGGGTTACGGCTTGCATAGACGGCGGTATCGCAGTAAGCAACGCCATATCCTCCAACCGGTCCGATGAACAGAAAGTAGGTGTCCCCAACCTTTTCTACAAAGGGTGATTCGCACGGGCCGGCAAACGTTCCCGTGATTTCAGAGGTGAATACAATGCGCTTATCGCCCCAATGAACAAGGTCTCGTGAGGTTACTGCCGCAACGCAGTGATTTCCGCCCTGCGGAGTGCTGTTGCAGGTATAGTACATTACCCACTCGTCACCAACGCGCAATACCATTGGATCGCGTGCGTCAAAGCCATCAATTATCAACGGATTTTCCGGGTGACGGGTCCAGTTTTCAAGGTCGGGCGAGGTTGCCAGATGGATACGGTATTTATCGTGCCCCTCAAGGCTTCCCGCACAATAGAACATATAGTAAAGTTCTTCGTGCTTTATAACGTGCGGTGCCCAGAAGTGCAGTTCGTTCTCATCACGCTCGGCGCGAAAACTTGGTGTGCGTTTGCAAAGCGGCTCATGCAAAATATCTGCAGCAAACGCATGAGCGCACCAAACCTCCTCAAGCGGTTTGGCAGGTTCTTCGTGAGTTATGCCAAAAAGATGCCATCCATCCTCGGCGTGCACCAAGGTGTGGTCGTTTATATACCATTTTTGATCGCCCTCGCTCGGGTCATAGATTTTAGCAAACTCACCTGCAACTACGCGCATATTCTTCACTCCGTTTTTGATGATAATAAAATTATAACATTTTTAGCGCAACGTCTCAATACATTAAAGCAATAAAGTTCAGAATAAATCGGCAAAAAACTCCCGAACCTTGAGTTCGGGAGTTTTGATTTAGAATAATGCTTTGATTCTTGCAAGCAGTGTAGGTCCATCGGTAAACTTGAATTCCAGAATACCCATGATGAATATTATAATTATTATAACGGGTAAAACATAGGTGAGATACGGGCGGAGCCATTTCTTGAGTTTAAGGCCCTTACCTGCGTTAGCCTCAGCCATAAGGTTATCGAAGCCCCAGCCTTTTTTGCTGGTGGCAAAAATAACGTAACATACGGCGCCGAGCGGCAGCAAGCAGTTGGATACGATAAAGTCCTCCAAATCGAGAACGCCCGAGCTTGAGCTGAAGGGCTTGAAGCTCGACCAAAGGTTAAATCCAAGCGCACAGGGGATCGAGAGAATAAACACGGCAATTCCGCAGATAATGCACGCCTTAACGCGCGACCAATTTGTAAGCTCGCGGATGCAGGCAAGAATATTCTCGAAAACAGCGATAATGGTTGAGAATGCCGCAAAGAGCATAAAGAGGAAGAATATGGCGCCCCATATTCTGCCGCCTGCCATACCGTTGAAAGCTTCCGACATGGAAACAAACAGTACTCCGGGGCCCGCATCCTGGGGAACGACGTTATAGGTGAAGCATGCCGGGAATATGATAAGTCCTGCAGTGATTGCAACAAAGGTATCGAGAACCAGAATATTTATAGATTCGCCCAAGAGAGAGCGCTCTTTGCCTATGTAGCTGCCGAATATTGCCATAGAGCCGATACCGAGGCTTAAGGTGAAGAAAGCCTGATTCATAGCGGCAACTATAACATTTGCATTGATTTTTGATACGTCGGGGTTAAGATAGAAATTAAGACCTTCCTTAGCGCCGCCCAAAGTAAAGCTGTTGATAGCAAGAATAACCATAAGGCCTAAAAGCGCAACCATCATGTACTTGGTTACCTTTTCAACTCCCTTTTGGAGACCGAAGGAAAGAATGAGGAAGCCGAGAACAACGATAATTGCCATAAAGCCAACCATAATGCCGGGGCTTGCAAGCATTTCGCCAAAACGGGCACCCGCTGTTCCGGCGACCTGTCCGGTCATATCGCCCTTAAGGAAGGAGACAAAATAATAGAGCATCCAACCTGTTACCGAAGTATAGAACATCATAAGCAGGAAATTGCCGACCAGGGCGGCTTTTCCGTGAATGTGCCATTTCTGGCCCGGTTTTTCAAGCTTTTGGTAAAGCTTTACAGGGCTTGCCTGACTTGCACGACCGAGCGAAAACTCGATCAACATAACGGGCAGGCCAAGAACGATTAAACAGATAAGATAAACAAAAACAAAGGCGCCGCCGCCATACTGTCCCGCCATCCACGGGAATTTCCAAACATTTCCGCAGCCGATTGCGCATCCTGCACTCAGAAGGATAAAGCCAAGTCGACTACCTAATCTTTCACGCTGCATAAAATTACTCCTCAAATATATTTCTTTGTGCAGGCACTCGCCTGCCGAGTTCGCAATTATTATATCAGTTTTGGCAGCATTATGCAAGTGAAAGCATTGAGAAACTTCAAAACAGTTTCGGCGAGCAAAACAAACTGTTACTCGAAGTTGTTCACTGCGAGTAATGGTTTTTTTACATCTAACCTTTCAAAAACTGTTCAGTTTTTATGCCCGGATTCCTTAAAATCACGTAGCAAATCATCACATTATTTAGCAAAGATACGAACTTCTCCATCGAAATCTAAATGAAGTTCTTTTTCGTCACACTTCACTATTTTGATAACAGTGATCATTTCATCAGTCGTTTCAAGACAATCCAATGTGATGGTTTTTGTAGCATCATCGTAGATATAACCTTCACACAGATCCGAATCATTAACAGGATTTCCGCAACCGCAATAATAAACGAAACCACCATCTTCACTGAATCGAATCGTTTCTGTATCATGCTCGGCATCTCTTGTCCACGAAACGTTTACAAACGGATATTCGCTATAATCAACACTCGTATCTGCTTCTTTTTTGTTGCCTCCACATCCTACAAACAATATTGCACATACTAAAACCAGAGCTACCAAATAAAGACATTTTTTCATATAATTTTCCTCCTAAATATTACATATACTCTTTTATAAACCTCTTACAAAACAAAAGGTTTATAGTTTGTTTTTTTAAATCAAGATGGAAACTGTTTTCATCACACTTCACAATCTTATTTTTGCAAGGACTTTTCAGCGATCATTTTCGGCGAGACCGTATATGTAAAGCCATATTTTCCCGCTCTGATACCATCTTTTCCAATACCGTTTTTGGTTCTGTCAGCATAGTTCATTCCAAAATAAAGGTATCCATTACCTTTGTTATGGGACAATTCAAACGTAGGATCGCAAAAATAATCCTTACCATTCAGGGTAACAATTGACCAAGCGTGACCCATAGTGGCATCATAGTCACATGTAGCAATTGTTGTTTTGATACCCACCTGCGTCAGAAGCTGGTTATAAACATTGGCAAAAGTAATACATACACCGCTGTTGTTCAGGTAAGCAAAATAACTTTCCTTACGCTCAAGGTCTTCCAATGCACTGTCATCATAAACCATACGCGTGCAAATTTCGTGATAGATTTTCTTCGCCTTTTCAACATCTGTCATATCCGGTGTTGCGGTTGCCAGCATCTCATCTGCAGACTTTAAAAAACGGTTAAGAAGTTTCTGATGCTCGTCCGCACTGTATTTGTATTCTATTTTGATCATATTGGTTTTGCTATTATAATGCTTGCGGAATTCAAACGGCTCGGCGCACGCATTAAAAATTGGAAAATCATAATATATGACAGTGCTTAACATTTCTGCATACACTTTATCGGGACAAGAAACCTCACTTTTATAACTCAGTATTGCATCCACAAAGTCGCAATAAAACGACGCAAAATCGTTGCCCATAAGCTGCAAAGATTCCTCAGAAAGCATAAATGCATTGTAGATATACTTACCATCCATAATCCGCGGTTCCAAATACTTAGGCAGCGGATTGGAGCGATCATACAGATCAACAGGACCTTCCGGAGCTTTTAGATTGGAGTCGCCATAGCTTCCCTTTGCATTTTTACCTATTGTAATGGTATAGGGAAGCAAGTATAGAGTTTCGAAATCGTTTCGCACAAAACGGAACTCACCGGGCACGGTAACCGTTTGTCCGAGATATACCACTTTGTCCACCCCGTCATCCTTTGGATCCATCATACTGATACGGGTTTGCTTCGGGAACATCGAAGGTTTATCCGAGAAGTATGTATATGTTATATCCAGCGGTTGCTCGGGAACAATATGCCATCCCTTTTCATCAAAACCGATCTTGCCTACAATTACTACGCCGCCGACCGTTTCTATTTCTACAGGAATCGAGGTAGCTTCTTGTTTGGAGTCGTTAGACTCTGTTCCTTCGGACGGATTACTTCCTGTTGTATTCTTATCGGTGCTCTCTATAGAAGGCTTTATATCACTATCATTTAGATCCTTCGTTTGCTTTTGGCAAGCGCACAAAATCGAGCACGTCATGGCAAACAAAAGAAAAACGGTGATTATTTTTTCCATTTATATTCTTCTTTCTGATTATTTATATTTTTAGGGGTTCAACCACTGAGATTCATTTTAGAATCAATTTCCTTGAAAATTGATTCTTCCGCTGATTTGATGGTCTAAATTCTGATGGCAGGACAAATATTCATCCAGCACCTCTCGGCACGAGGTTGCAACCCTCCTAGGCTTTCCGTTTTGTGAAATCTCCTCTTGAGATATCGAGAAGAAATCCTTAATGTTCAAAAAGAAGAAATATTGAAGTCCTATCTTATAGATCTTCTCGTCAACTATCGGCTCTCCGTTTAAAGAAAACTCCTTTAAACTATGATTCGGTTTGTCATATACTACCCGTATCCCTTTTGAAAGCTGAAAGAACTCGCAGTGAGCACCTTCCCAGACCTCATCACGGAGCATAAATAAGATCATTTTCTTAAGCTGCGCTCCTGTAACCCATAATGCAATGGCTGAATCGTCGTAAGGAAGGCATTCTGTAAGATCAGATAGCAATATGATCGGGCCTATTTCGGTCACTCTTATGCTTCCTGACCCCACAAGCATAATGTCCAACCGTAAACTTTCTTGCAAGATATCTGCAAGAAATCCACCCAGTTCGGTTTCCTGATACCCTGACGGATGCGTCAACTTCCGTTTCATACGGGTGATCACCCGACTGTATTTTTTCTCGGCGGCAGACTGATAACGATTGAGTATCTTTTCCAGGTCCGTATCTCTCGGACAATGTTCGTCTGTAATCGGAATGCTCATCCATTGAAAACTGTGAACGCTGTTGGATTCCGTATCGATTTCCAGATCAAATCTACCTATCTGGTCTGTACCTGTTCCCGCCTGCGCGATCAATATGCCATTGACCTTCTCAGGCTTTTCCAGATAGGTATGGGAATGTCCGCCAATAATAACATCAACTCCAAGAGAAGGATCCAACTGCGCTGCCAGTATTTTATCCTCCTCAAAGCCGATATGCGTAAGCAGAATTGTGCAATCAATATCCAACGAATTATACGCGTTGCAGATCCGCTCAACCTCAGTTACCGCATCACAAATATCCACCAGAGCTCCTACTAACTCCTCTTTTTTTGCCATTGGAAGTACAGACTCTGTCAAAATACCAATAAACAAGATCTTCATCCCATCTATTTCTATAATATGATGTGACTTAAACAATCGGGCATTATTGGTGGTAATATGCAGATTTGCGTTAACGATTGGAAATTTTGCGCATTTTTCAAGGAATAACAAATGTGCGATTCCGTAATCTATCTCGTGGTTTCCAATTGTCACCACGTCCGGTGCCAACATATTCATAATCTCAATCGTAGAGATACCACGAAATTCCGAATCAATAACCGATCCGCGAAACATATCACCTGCAATGCAATAAATGGTGTTTTTTTCTTCACCGCGGACCTTATTGACATATCCCGACAGCATGGACACGCCACCAATCAATTGTTTGTCGACCTCTTCGGCAAGAAAATCTCCATGCAGATCGTTAGAATGCAGGATCGTTAATCTTTTTATGTTGGACACCTCCTCTCCTCCCCCGGGATTATCGTCTCACCAAAAAATTAAAACAGCAGTGTGTCTACCTTGTTAAGCAATACCTCTAGCATCTCTTTGCAACGAGCAATCTTGGCAGGGCTATCCGCCTCGTTGGGACGGCGAATAGCACGACGAAGCATGCGGGTATAACCAATGACCATTGCTTTTTCCGCAATGCTCTGGCACGTTGCCTCATTGTCTGTGCCAAGATACATTTTAAGAGACATATTCCAGAACTTTACGGCGGTTTCAAAGCTATAGCCGAAGAAATCCATCACATTCTGATGGACAAGCTCGGAATATCCAACAAATGCATTGAACATAGATCCAAGCTCAAACACGGGATGTCCCATGCAAAGGGTATCCATATCAATGAGTAGTGGCTCGCCGTTTTGCACCATAATGTTATTGGTGTGATAGTCACCGTGCATCAGCGTGTTCTGCTTGGGAACAGCTTCAATCAAAGCGCGAAGTTTTTTGCCTTGTTCTTCAGGAAGATGCGGAGCTACAAAATCTGCCCAGGCAAGAGCAGTTTCCTTCATATCGGGAACTTCGCCATCTTCCACCTTGATAGCGTGAATGCTTTTAAGCATATCAATATAAAATTTTGCCGCCTGCGACATATCATCGGGGTTATTGCGAATTAGTTTTGTTACGCTGACTGCGTTTAAAAGCTCTGTAACCGTACCATAGCCGTCACCCACACGAACGATGCCGTAAGGAATTGCTGTATTGATGCCGAGAACAAAGGCTTTTCTTGCATTTTCGCGTTCCTGCTTAATCTCAGGAAGAGCGTCTTTTGCGAAATAGGTCTTGAGGATGGTTTCATCATCGTAGCGATAAACGGCACCGTTAGCACCTTTTGCAATGAACTCGCAACCCTGGGTGCTCATTCTCTGATATGCCTTCTCAACCGTAACCATATCGGTAAAGCCGGTCATATCAAGAACTTCGTAAACATCCGATGCAACGTTGATAATTGCAAGTTTCGGCTCTTCTTTTCTGAGTCTTAGAATCACACGGAGTCCTGCGGAAGATATGTACTGGAGTTTATCGGCATCAAGGACGGTATGCTTTCCCGGATTATCATTTTTAATGCCAAAGATTTTCTCTTCTGCCTCGGCCGCGTTGGAAGCATCAATTCTGCCTTCGATGGCAATATACAGAATATCTTTGTCTAAACGAAAAGTAACATCCATTTGTTTATTCTCCTTTCCCAAAAACAAGTTCTGTAAGCGTTTTGTATTCAAGCCACGCCGAAGTGTCGCAAAGCGCTTTTGTCAAAGTGATAATTGATCGGTAATACCAAGCCTGCTCATTAACGTCATTTTGATTGAAGCGTTGCCACATTGCCTCGCCCTCTACCTTAAAATCACGGTAGATGGCACGCATATTGGCAAGCTTGTCACCAAGCCATACCATCAGCACTGCAATATCATCTGTGTTTTTGAGTACTTCAAGGGATTCTTCCTTGCGGATACGCCAGGTTGATTCAGGCGGCAAGTCGGCTCGTTTATCCTCGGTTTCAGACTCAACAAGTTCTCGCACACGTCTGCCAAATTTTTCTTCAATTTCTTGGATAGTGATATCCGCATCCTCTACAACGTCGTGGAGAGCAGCCGCAGCAATCAAATTCTGATCATCCGTCATAGTGCCAACAATGACTGCTGCTTCCATTGGATGCAGAATGTATGGGGTATCACTTTTTTTGCGTCGCATTCCGTCGTGAGCTTTCACTGCAAATGCGATGGCCTCACTTACAAGTTCCATTATTCAATCACCAAAATATCGGCAAAGCCGGTCATCTCGAATACTTCCATAACCTCTTCACAAACGCCGGTTACTTTCATAGAACCAATCTTCTGCATTTTCTTTTGTGCAGCAAGAAGCACACGAAGTCCTGCACTGGAGATATACTCCATGCCTTTCACGTCAAGAACAAGGTTTTGGGCATCTCCTATATCCTCGTTAATGGTTTTGTCAAGTGCGGGGGCAGTGATGGTATCGAGTCTTCCTACAATCTCGATAATGGTTTCCTGATTGTTTTTCTTGATTTCAATAGTCATACAGCTAAATCTCCTTTATATCTTTTTAATCATGGTC
>JAZOPP010000074.1:0-15881 GCA_045655625.1 Acutalibacteraceae bacterium | reverse complement strand
GAAAAGACCGCACTCAAGACCCGCATGGATGGCAGAAACGGTCATCTTTTCGCCTGTTTTCTTCTCATAGACGCGGCACATGGTATCGCGCAGGCGGGAATCCTTTTTATATTCCCAGCCGGGATAGAAGCTATCCCCCGTGAAATCGGCTCCAACGCGCTCGGCGGTGGCTTTAAGCTCGCGCATTAAGCAAAGCTTTTCGTCCAAAACCGAGCTGCGCACCGCAAAGGATGCGGTTACGTTATCGCCCTCGGTTACGAGAACGCCGAGGTTAAGCGAGGTCTGCACAAGACCCTCTATATCCTCGCTCATGGAGATTATACCGTTTTGGACGGTGGTTAAAAATTCTATTATGGTTTCGGTGCCGCGCTTATCGAAGCAGCTTTCCGCCTCGGCGGCGGTTACGGTTACAGAGAGTCCAGCATCGGTGGGGATTCGGGTTTCTTTTTCAAAACGTGCGGCTATCTCGGCAGGGTCCGCTGGGCAGGAAATTATGCACTCGCAAGAGGACGGAATAGCGTTATCCTTAAGGCCTCCCGCTATAGTGCAGATGCGGCAATCGGGAATGCGCTTTAGCAGAGCACCCATCAATATATCGGCGTTTTGGCCGCCCTTATCGATTTCAACGCCCGAATGACCACCCTTAAGGCCGTCAATTCGCAGCTTATAAACTGAATTTTTTACATCCTCGCGGCTGAGCGAGAGCGAAAATCCTGCTCTGGCACCTCCCGCACAGCTTACGGTGAGCACGCCCTCCTCCTCGGAGTCGATATTGATAAGCATTTTGCCCGAGAGATAAGCGGGGTCGAGCGCCTCGGCGCCGAACATTCCCGTTTCCTCATCGACCGTGAAAAGTGCTTCTATGGGAGGATGGCAGAGGCTATTATCCTCAAGAATTGCCAGCACCATGGCAACGGCTATGCCGTTATCTCCGCCCAGCGTTGTGCCATCGGCCCAAACAAACTCTCCATCGGTTATAAGCTTTACTCCCTCGGTTTCCATATCTATATCCGCGCTATCATCCTTGGCGCAGACCATATCAAGGTGGCCCTGCAGAATAACGGCAGGATGCTCCTCATAGCCCGCTGTGGCAGGCTTTTTGATTATTATGCTGCCGAGCGCATCACGGTGACAATAAAGCGAGTGCTCCTTTGCAAAGCGTTCGCAATATTCGCTGATGAGCGCCGTGTTGCCCGAGCCGTGGGGCACGCTGCAGATTTCTTCAAAATAATGAAAAACTCTTTTGGGGTTTAGGTTTTCTAAAATTCTCATATTTTACTCCAAACTATTCTGATACTATGTTTCTTATCCAGCTGCCCTTATGAACCAGATATCCGCCAAGCAGGCATTTGAATATATTTATAAATTGGGTTATGGCGAAAAGCAGCAGTATACTTATCGAAGTATAGCGGCTGAGAATAAACGCGATGGGCAGACTCACACACCACACAAAACCGCTATCGAATAAAAATGTTATAAAAGTTTTTCCGCCCGAGCGCAGGGTGAAATAGGTTGAATGCGCGAAAGCATCTATTGGCATGGCGACAGCCGAAATTATCATAAGGCTGGTTGCCAGCTGCTTGATTTCGGCAGTTGAATTATATATATCGGGGATGATAAACGAAAGCGGAATATAAATCGCTGCTACTATCACACTCAAGGTTACGGTGAATGCGGTGAGCTTGCAGCACTCGGGCTTTACCTTTTCCAGCTCGCCCTTGCCGAGCATATGCCCGAGGATAATTCCTATTGCCGTGCCGAAGGATAAAAACGCAACCGAGAACACGTTCCAGAAGGTTTGAGAAATGTTGTTGGCGGCAACCACGTCCTGTCCACGCACCGATAGGCACTGGTTGATAAATGCAATTCCGGAGGACCAGAGCGCTTCATTAACCATAAGCGGCATACCCTTGCGCATAATGTTGCCGACCAGACTGAGCGGCACGCGAAGGCTTTTATAAGCACCCACGATAAAGCCGTTTATATCTTTTCTTTTATGGGTCCAGCCTGCAACAACCGCGAGTTCAACCCAGCGCGAGATTACGGTGGCTATTGCGGCACCCGTAACCCCCAGCTTGGGAGCGCCGAGCTTGCCAAAAATGAGCACGTAATTGAGACAAAGATTAACCGCCACGGCGCAAACACCCGCTATCATAGGCGGCAGGCTTTTATCGGTCTCGCGCAGGGTGCTGGAATAGCACTGTGCTATAGTATAGGGCAGAAGACCTATAAGCATAACGCGGAGATATTCCTCACCGAAGCCTAATGAGAGTGCCGCCGTTTGGGCTCCGCCCTCACCGTGCAGATAAAGGCTTATGAGCGAGCCGCCTGCGAAGATAAACAGCACTATTGCCGCAACTGCGAAAAGCGAGCAGAAAATGAGGCGGAAACGGAAGGTATCTCGAACGCCCTTATGGTCCTGCTTGCCATAAAACTGTGCGCCGAAAATGCCAGCACCCGAGCAGGCGCCGAACACGCACAAATTAAACACAAATAGCAGCTGGTTGGCTATTGCAACACCGGTCATTTCGCTGTTGCCGATATTGCCGACCATAATGTTATCCACCATATTAACAAGGTTTGTGATGCCGGTTTGCACCATTATGGGCAAAGCGAGCGCCGCAAGCCTTTTATAAAACGCTTTATCTCCTATAAGACTTCTGAACATAGTATCTCCCAATTCTTTTACTTTGCCCATTTTAACACGGCGGCGGCACCTTTTCAAGCGTAGCCTATATGCCGTTTAAAATTTTTATGGAAAACGCGTGCGTTATGTAGTATAATACCAGCAGACACATTATATCTGCTAAAGGTGATATTATGAAAATAATAGTTGTAGGCGGCGGCAAAATAGGCGCCACCATCATAGAGAGCCTTATCTCGGAGGGTCACGACGTTACGGTTATCGATAAGGAGCCCTCGGTTGTTAACGAGATGGTTGAGCTTTACGACTGCATGGGAATATGCGGCTCGGGAGCCGACTGCTCCACCCTATCTGATAGCGGAATCGACTCATGCGATCTTTTTGTTTCGGTTACCGGCTCGGATGAATTTAATATGCTCAGTTGCTTTATGGCAAAGCGCCTGGGTGCCGAGCACACGATAGCCCGTATCCGCAACCCTGAATACAACGATCAGGACTTAGTTTTCCTGCGCAGAGAGCTGGGTCTTTCAATGGCAATAAACCCCGAGCTTTTGGCAGCAAGGGAGATTTTCAACACCTTGCAGCTGCCCTCGGCGGTAAAAATTGAGCCCTTCTCACGCCGAAGCTTTGAAATGATTGAGCTTAAAATCCGCGAGGGCTCGCCTATCGACGGTATGAGTCTTATCGAAATGCGTAAAGAATATAAACAAAAGTTCCTCATCTGTGCGGTTCGCCGCGATGATGAGGTGTTTATTCCCCATGGTAATTTCGTGCTCCGCTCGGGCGACCTTATCGGCATAACCGCTTCACCCGGAGAGATACAAAAGCTCTTTAAGGCGCTGGGCCTCTCCAAAAAGCGCGCACGCACTATTATGATTTTGGGTGCAAGCCGCACCTCTTATTATCTTTCCAAAATGCTGCTTGAGACGGGCGCCACCGTTAAGGTTATAGACCAAAGCATGGAGCGCTGTGCAGAATTCTGCGAGGCGCTGCCCGAGGCAATTATAATCCACGGCGATGCCGCTCAGCAGGAGGTTCTCACCGAGGAGGGTATCCGCTCGGCAGATGCCTTTGCGGCTCTCACCGGAATTGATGAGGAGAATATCCTGCTCTCGCTTTTTGCCGCATCGCAAAACGTTCCCAAGGTTGTTTCCAAAATCAACCGCAACGAATTCGGCTCGCTCGCTGAAAAGATTGGCATTGAGAGCATCGTTTCTCCCCGTCGCACCATCGCAAGCGTTCTTGTGGGATACGCACGCGGACTGCAGAACTCCGTAGGCAGCAAGATGGAAACGCTTTATAAAATAATGGATGGAGACGCAGAGGCACTCGAATTCAATATCCAGAGTGAAAACGAACTTATTGGTGTTCCGCTGAAGGATATAAGCCTTAAAAAGAACACCCTGATTGCAGGTATTATTCGCGGCAGAAAGCCCTTTATCCCCACCGGTAACGATAGTATTGCAGTTGGCGATATGGTTATCGTGCTGGCGGCAGGTCACCGCATAAATGATATTACTGATATTATAAAGTAGGTTTGCTATGAATTATCGTATGGTCCTTAACATAATAGGCCGTATCGTTATGGCAGAGGCGGCTCTGCTTTGCCTGCCCATAATCACGGCTTTATACTATAGCGAAACCGCATCGCTGCACGCCTTTTTGATTTCCGCTGCGGTTGCGCTCTCGGTAGGCGCGCTGTGCGTTATCGTATCGCGCACCAAAGACCGCAACGTCTATGCCGGCGAGGGCTTCGTTTCGGTTGCCTTCGCGTGGATACTTTTATCGGTAATCGGCTGTTTGCCCTTTTATATAAGCGGCGAAATTCCGCATTTCGTTGATGCCGTTTTCGAAACGGTGAGCGGCTTTACCACCACGGGTGCTTCGATTTTGGTCGACGTTGAAAGCATGAGCCACAGTATGCTTTTCTGGCGCAGCTTCACACACTGGGTCGGCGGTATGGGCGTGCTTGTTTTCGTTATGGCTATCGTGCCGGGAAACTCAAAAGGCACCATGAACATTATGCGTGCCGAAATGCCCGGTCCCATAATAGGCAAGCTGGTTCCGCGCATAAAGGATACCGCAAAAATCCTTTATCTTATCTATATCGCACTAACTGCTATACAGGTTGTTTTCCTTTTGGCGGGCGATATGTCGTTCTTTGAGAGTGTTGTTCACTCGCTCGGCACGGCAGGCACCGGCGGTTTCGGCATTAAGGCCGATAGTCTTGGCGGCTATTCGCCCTATATCCAGTGGGTAATCACGATCTTTATGCTCATCTTCGGCATAAACTTCAACCTCTATTATCTTATCCTCATAAAGCGCTTCCGCTCGGCAATGCAAAGCCGCGAGCTTTGGTGCTATTGGGGTATTGTTATAGCAGCCGTTGCTGTTATAACCGCCAACATCTATTCGATTTACGGCAACCTCGCTGATTCGGTTCGTCACTCCTCGTTCCAGGTGGCAGGAATTATAACCACTACGGGTTATTCCACCGCCAATTTCGATTTGTGGCCTGACCTTTCCAAGGGCATTTTGCTTGTTTTAATGTTTATTGGCGGCTGTGCAGGCTCCACCGCGGGCGGACTCAAGCTCTCGCGTGCCATGCTGCTTTTCAAGCTTATCCGCCGCGAAATCAGAAAAATTCTCCACCCCCGTTCGGTGAATAAGATACAGTTTGAGGGTCGCGGCCTCGGCGAAGCAACTACCGATAGCGTCAGCGTTTATTTTGCAATTTATATAGTTTGCTTTGTAGCGATTTTCCTGCTGCTGTGCATCGAGCCGTTTGGCTTTGAAACCAATTTCTCTGCCGCCGCATCCTGCTTTAATAACGTAGGTCCCGGTTTTGGTGGGGTTGGTGCCGCAATGAACTATTCGCTTTATTCCGATTTCTCAAAAATCATTCTTTCCTTTGCCATGCTGCTGGGTCGACTTGAGATATTCCCGCTTATTATCGCACTCTCACCTGCAACCTGGTCGAGAAAATATCGCTAAGGAGCACTATGAAACTTACCACCGTTTTATTCGACCTCGACGGCACGCTGCTGCCGATGGATGAAAATCTTTTTGTTAAGGTTTATTTTAAAAATCTTGCCGCACGCCTCGGTAACCACGGCTATAATGGCGAAAAGCTTATTGCCGCCATCTGGAACGGCACCGCCGTTATGATGAAAAACGATGGCAGCAAAACCAACGAAGCCGCGTTTTGGGATAGCTTTTGCGAAGTCTTTGGTGAAGATGCCCGCAAGGATGAGCCGATATTCGAGGATTTTTATAAAAACGAATTCTCCTGCGTTCGCGACGTTTGCGAATGCGACCCGCTTGCCGATAAAACGGTTAAGGAAATTCACTCTTTGGGACTTCGCACCGCACTCGCAACCAACCCGCTTTTTCCGCAGATTGCAACCCACAGCCGCATTGCTTGGGCAGGCTGCGCCCGCGAGGATTTCGAGCTTATCACCACCTATGAAAACTCAAGCTTTTGCAAGCCGAGCGCAGGATATTACGAGCATATTCTCCGCGAGCTTGGCGTGAGTGCCGAGGAATGCCTTATGGTTGGCAACAACGTGGATGAGGATATTCTAGCCGCCGAGCGCCTTGGTATGAGGGTTTTCCTTATGCCGCGCTGCATTATAAACCAAAGCGAAACCGATTATTCGCGCTTCCCTCAGGGCGGCTTCCCCGAGCTGATGGAATATATAAAAAACGAGCTATAACAAAAACCCCTTTGGTGCGGCCAAAGGGGTTTTAAATTATTTCTTTTTTGAGAATTTAACGAGCAGGATATAAACCGCTATGAGCGCCGCCACACAGCCTGCAAGCGCTAAAAACATTACTCCGAGCGGCACGCTTTTGCCCAGGCAATAGATATTGCAATCAACCGTATCGCGCATGATATCGACTACCTCTTTTGGCACTCCCGCGTTTTTTAGTTCCGCCAGTGCGCCGCGCATGGTGTGGTTGCGGAAAAGGGCGGTGCCGTAGGTGCCGGGCAGGAAGCCGAGCGCGGTTCGAAGTCCCGAGCCGAACTGCGATATCGGCATATAGGCGCCGCAGATAAATCCATAGCCTGCCGAAACGATGGTGCCGACCGCCGAAATCTGACCCTGCGTGGATAAAAAGTGGTTTATCACCGAGGAGAGCGCGGTGCCGAACAGCGTGAGCAGCAGAATATCGAGCAGCGTGAAAGCTATATCTGCCGCCGACATATAAAAGCCGGTCATCGACATATATATAAGTCCTGCGCCGAATGCGAAAAGGCAAACGATAAGGGTTGTGAGCTCGGTGGCGATATAATATCCCAGCGCGAGCGTGGATGAACGGACGGGCGCCATAGTGATATCGCGGCGAACTCCGTTTTGCTTATCCTGCACCATTATCATATTGGAGCAGAACGCCACCGTAACGCAGCTGACCGCCAAAAGCGACGATACAAGCTGACCGCCGACCAGCGCATCGATTATCTTATCGGGGACCGAAAACTCGGCGGGAATGCCCGATATGAACGATTCGCGGAACAGGTTTGCCAAAAAGGTGGTATAGAGCACGAGCAAAATCATCGGGGTGATGAGCGAGGTGAAGAAAACGCCCTTATCTCTGAAGAAAAGCTTAGAGTTGCGGCGGATAAGCGAATATAATCCCATCATTTTTCATCGCCTCCCAATCTTCTGCCCGTAACCGTGAGGAATACGTCGTCCATTTTGCCCTTTAAAATTTCATAATCCGCAAAAAGGGCGGGGTTTTTAAGAATGAGCTCGGTTGCCGCGGCGGTGTTCTCCACCGAAAGGCGGAAGCCATCGCGCACAGCGGTCACGGGCACGCCGAGAGCACTCACCTGCGCCTCATCTACACCATATAAAATAATGCTATCGCCCGCATAGGTGTTTTTAAGCTCAAGCGGCGTTCCGCACGCCACCTGCTTGCCGCCCTCGATTATAAGAACGTAATCAGCCTCGGCTGCCTCTTCCATATAATGCGTGGTAAGCAGCACTGTAAGATTTTTTGTGCGACGCAGCGTGTTTATAGCGTCCCAGAGCATTTTGCGGGTCTGGGGGTCGAGTCCCGTTGTGGGCTCATCGAGGATGAGAATGCGCGGGTCGGCTATCAGCGCGCGTGCAATATCAACGCGGCGGCGCTGACCGCCCGAAAGTTTCATAAGTCTGCGCGGCAGAAGCTCATGAATGGAAAGCAGCTCATCGAGCGACTCGAGTCTTTCTTTAAACTCCTTGCCCGTTATGCCATAAAGCGCGGCGCGAGAACGCAGGTTTTCATAAACCGTGAGTGCGCCATCCAGCACGCTCGACTGAAAAACAACGCCCAGCTTGGCACGCGCGTCGGCGCAAAGTGGCTCACCATCAATCAGCACTGTGCCGCTATCGGCGGCAAGCGCTCCGCAGAGGATGGAGATGGTGGTGGATTTTCCGGCGCCGTTAACGCCCAAAAATGCGAAAAACTCGCCCTCTCTGACTGAGAAGCTAAGGTCATCAACCGCGCGGATTTCGCTAAAGGTTTTCTTTATATTCTTAAGCTCTATTGCCTTTTTAGAAGCCATATTTATGCCCCCTTTATATGGAATATTTTATCATAACGCGCTATGTTTTGCAACGCTTTAAGATATATCGCTCACAAGCCTTTGTGTTTGTGCCAGCTTTTTTTCAAACTCATCGGCGCAAATCAGGGCTATGCCCTCGTTTTCATCACCGAGCACCACAAGGCGGCTGCCGGCCGTGAGTGAAAAGAGCTCGCGTGCCTCGCGCGGAATGACTATCTGACCGCGATCATTAACCGTTACCACACCCCAGATATGCTTCCCCTTCGGAGCGGGCAGCATTTGCTTATTCGAAAAACAGGGCGGATTTTCAAGCAGCGAATCAACCGTTATGCCATAATAGCGCGCCAGCAGCCAGCACCGCTCGATATCGGGCAGCGTTTCGCCCTTTTCCCAACGCGAATAAGCCTGCCGCGAAACCTCGGCGACCTCGGCTATCTGCTCTATGGTGGCTCCACGATTTTTTCTTAGCATTTTTAAATTCTCACTCAGCATAAAAACACCTCTTTATTTTATTATATCACACGCGTGCAGTTTAACAAGCAAGCGCAAATATCATATTTTTCGGAATTTTGTTATTTTTGGTTGCGTTTTGTATGCACACAGCTATTTGACATTTGAGCGGTTTGATAATATAATAATATCATCAAAAAGAGAAGGCGGTGACCGAATTGGAGGATATTAAAAATACCATAGCCAAAAATCTGCTGCAGCTGCGCCAGGCAAGCGGCATGACCCAATTTGATCTCGCCGAAAAGCTTAACTACACCGATAAGGCGGTTTCCAAATGGGAGCGCGGCGAATCGCTGCCCGACGTTTCGGTGCTGCTTAAGATAGCCGACCTTTTTGGGGTTTCACTCGATTTTTTAGTGCGTGAGGAACACACCAAAAACGAAGCAAAAAAGGAGATGGACGGCGCACCTGAATATAACCGCGGAATAATAACCGGCGTTTCGTTGTTGCTCGTTTGGTTTGTGGCACTTTTCTCGTTTGTGGTGCTCTCGCTTCTGCCCAAACCCACCCCCGCGGCGTGGCTTTGCTTTATCTTTGCCATCCCCGCATCTGCCATCGTTTGGCTGGTGCTCAACAGCGTTTGGTTTAACCGCAGATTTAATTATTTCCTTATAACCGCGCTTATGTGGTCGGCGTTGCTTTGCGCGCATGTGTCGGCGCTCGCGCTGGGCAAAAACATTTGGCAATGCTATCTTTTGGGCATTCCCGGCCAGCTTATGATAATTTTGTGGTCGATGATTAAAAAACGCAAAAAATAAGCACAAAGTCAACCCTTTTCCTTTTTTGAAAATATCTAAAGAAAAGGGTTGACAAAATTTTTTGGTTGTGTTATATTTATTTTTGCTGTTGATGCTGGTGTAGCTCAGTTGGTAGAGCAGCTGATTTGTAATCAGCAGGTCGGGGGTTCGAGTCCGTCCACCAGCTCCATTTTTGGAACTGGTTACAGCCAAACTGAATATGGGAGAGTTCCCGAGTGGCCAAAGGGGACAGACTGTAAATCTGCTGCTTTCAGCTTCGGTGGTTCGAATCCACCCTCTCCCACCAAACAAGAAAGACACCTTCACGGTGTCTTTTTTTGTTTGGATAGAAATAGTTAGTTGGATAAGAACCACCGAAGTAAAATAATGGGCAGATTTAGTGATTTATTATCGCTAAGTCTGCTTTTCTATTTTACTATATAAATCTTTAATAAAATGTGGTATAATCAGTTCGATAAATAAGAATTTGTTTTTCAAATCAACACTTTTAATATTTCGTGTTGTTCATTAAATCTCCTTGAAAATGTAAAATGTAATTACAAAATCAAAAGGAGGTTCTTAAAATGAACACAGACAAAATTTTAGCAGAATCAATCGCAAAGAACTATGCACCAAAAGACAACTCAAAAATCGTTGCCCTTAAAAAATTGGACAACCGAGCAAAACTCCCTGCCACCATTTTCACCTACTCTTGCGGCATAGTATCGGCTCTCGTTTTTGGCACCGGAATGTCCCTTGCAATGCAGGTTATCGGCAACGGTATATCAGGTATGGTGCTTGGTATTATTATTGGCATTATTGGCCTTATCGGTTGCGGTGTGAATTATCCGATTTATAAAAAATTGCTTGAAAAGGGCAAGGCAAAATATGCCTATGAAATCGTTGAGCTCGCCCGTGAAATCGCAGAACAGTAAAATGATTATGCAAGGAGTGGTGTTATGAATAAATCAGAAAGCAAATATTTTAATACTGCCACGAAAATGGACCTTGCATTTATTTCTTTGCTGAAAAAGAAACCGTTTGAATATATCACTGTAAGTGAGATTTGCGAAACAGCAGGAGTAAATCGCTCAACCTTTTATTTGCATTATGAAACTATCGGCGATCTGCTGAACGAAGCAACACGATATTTGTTAAACGATTTCTTATCGTATTTTTCAGCAGATACACAGGCGATTGCCCATAACCTAAAAAACTGTGAACTTAACGAGTTGATCTTCATTGGCGATAAACATTTAACCCCGTATCTTACCTATATTAAAGACAACAAAGAAGTATTTGCAACGGCATTATTTCATAATAAAACCTTAGGATTTGAAGATATATATAAGCGAATGTTTGAAAACATATTTAATCCTATTTTGGATAGATTTCATTATCCGCCAAATGATAGACAGTATGTTATGATGTATTATCTTAATGGTATCAATGCAATCGTTGGTGAATGGTTGAAAAATGGTTGTGACAAACCTATTAAAGAAATTTCGCAAATAATAGCGGTTTGTATTTACGGACTTAAAACAGAACAGTAAATTCCAATTTATCGAATAGATGATTTTTTTAAAAGTAATAAAAATCGCTAATTTTAGCTCTTTTTTCAAAAACCAAAGTGGTATCTAAACGGTTCGGAACAGCCAGCAAAAAGGACATCCAAACGGATGTCTTTTTTGTTTTCTTATCTATTCTCTAATTTCCTCTTCCCTTTTTGAAATTTATCGTTATAATATAGGTTGAGAATTATATTTTCACGCTTCAGGTGACTGTTATGGCAAACACAAAGAATTATAAAAAGACGCTACTCGCCTGCTATCTTGGTTTTGTGACGCAGGCGATTTCCGCAAATTTTACCCCTCTTTTGTTTTTAACCTTCCGCGGCTCGTTCGGCATCACGCTCGATAAAATTGCGCTGATTCCGCTCGCGTTCTATTTAACGCAGCTGCTGGTTGACCTTGCCGCCACCAAATTTGCCGATAAAATCGGCTACCGCACCTGCGTTGTGGCTTCGCAGGTGTTATCGGCGGTGGGTCTTGCGCTTATGGCGGTTTTGCCCGAGCTGCTGCCCTCTCCGTTTTTAGGCATTTTAATTGCGGTTGTGCTTTATGCTATCGGCAGCGGTCTTATCGAGGTTTTGGTAAGTCCCATTGTTGAGGCGTGCCCCTTTGAGAACAAGGACGGCATTATGAGCATTTTGCACTCGTTTTACTGCTGGGGCGCGATGGGCGTTATTTTAGGCTCCACCCTCTTTTTCTCGCTTTTCGGCATCGAAAACTGGAAGATCCTCACCTTCCTCTGGGCGCTGGTGCCGCTTTATAACACCGTAAACTTTATAAGCTGTCCTATCGAGTGCTTGGTTGAGGACGGCAAGAGCATGGGCGCTCGCAGGCTGTTTAAAACCCCTGTGTTCTGGCTGATGATCATTATTATGGTGTGCTCGGGCGCATCGGAGGCCACGATGGCGCAATGGGCATCGGCGTTTACAGAATCGGCAATTGGCGTTTCCAAAGCGGTTGGAGATTTAGCCGGACCTTGCTTGTTTGCTTTGTTTATGGGTATTTCCCGCACAATATACGGCAAATTCAGCGAGCGGCTTGATTTAACCAAAATAATGCTTTTCTGCGGCGCTCTTTGCGCGGGCTGCTATCTGCTCGCTTCGCTCTCGAAGCTACCCTTCCTCGGTCTTTCGGGCTGCGCGCTCTGCGGCTTGGCGGTGGGTATTATGTGGCCCGGCACCATAAGTATTTCTTCAAAGCGGATGCCCACGGGCGGCACCGCAATGTTTGCGTTTTTGGCGCTGGCGGGTGACCTCGGTGCTATGACAAGCCCCGCTATGGTCGGCAGCATTTCCGAGGCTGCGGGCGGCAACCTTAAATCGGGACTGCTCGTTGCAGCTCTGTTCCCCGCGATATTGGTTATCGGGTTAATAATTTTAAGAAGCAGTAAAAAACACAAGGAAGAAGCAGTATGAAACCCGTAGAGATTATAGCCCAAGTTATTGGCATTGTTGCAATGCTTTTTAACATTCTCTCCTACCAGAGCAAAAAGCAGAAAAACATTATTGCGTTGCAGCTGTGCGGCGGTGCGCTTTTCTCGGTTAATTATTTAATGCTCGGCGCCACGGTTGGCGGCATTTTAAACATTTTAGCCGCCGTTCGCGCTATAGTTTTTCTTTTTAAGGAAAAGCTTAAAACCGACCGTCTGCCATGGCTTTTCGGCTTTATTGCCTGCTTTATAGCCGTTTACGTTTTGAACTTCACGCTGTTTGGCAAGGAGCCGACCGCCATCAACCTCGTTATTGAAATACTGCCCGTTATAGGCATGACCGCTCTTAGCATTGGCTTTCGACTTAAAAACGCCTCCGACGTTCGAAAATGCGGTCTTATAAGCTCCCCCGCTTGGCTGATTTATAATATTTATGCCGGCTCCTGGGGCGCGATTATATGCGAGATTATGACCCTGGGTTCAATTTTTATAGGAATGTTCCGCCACGACAGAAAAACCAAGGCTTAAAGATAACAACCTATTGACTTTTGGCGCGCATTTATTTATAATATGTACGCAGAGATTTTGAGTGCACTTATTTTTCTAAAAAGTTAGAGGGATAGGTGCACTATTTTTATGCTCAAAATTATTTTTTGTGGAGGAAAATATAATGGCAAAAACTAATATTGTTGATTGGAAAACTATAACCAGCTTCGTAATCGATGCTTTCGTTGGTTACGGAATTCCGCGCGCTGACGCTGAAATCTGCGCCGACGTACTGCTCGCATCCGATAAGCGCGGCATCGAGTCGCACGGCGTTAACCGCTTTAAACCCGTTTATCTCGACCGCATCAAGGCAGGTATTCAGAACGCTGTTACTGAAATTGAAATCGTAAAAGAAACCCCCACCACCGCAGTTATCGACGGTCATCACGGTATGGGTCAGGTAATAGGCCACAAGGCAATGAGCATGGCTATCGCCAAGGCTAAGGAATACGGTATGGGCATGGTTGTTGTTCGCAACTCCTGCCACTATGGTATCGCAGGCTACTACACCACCATGGCTGCCAAGGCAGGCTGCATTGGTATGACCGGCACCAACGCCCGTCCCTCTGTTGCTCCCACCTTCGGCGTTGAGGGTATGTTTGGTACTAACCCGTTCACCATCGGCGTTCCCACCGACGAGGCTTTTGACTTTAACTTTGACTGCGCAACCTCTATCACCCAGAACGGTAAGGTTGAATATTATGAGCGCATTGGCGAGGACGTTCATCCCGGCACCATCATCGGCATCGACGGCTCGGCTATCGAGGGTGATGCAGGCGTTGCACTTAAGAAAATCCGCGGCGGCACAGCTGCTCTCACTACCTTAGGCGGTATAGGCGAGGACCTCGGCGGATATAAGGGCTACGGCTTCGCACTGGCTGTTGAGTTCTTCTCCTCCATCCTGCAGGACGGTGCTTATGGTAAGGCGCTCGACGGTAAGGATGAGAACGGCAACATTCGCCCCTATCAGCTTGGCCACTGGTTTATCGCTATCGATACCGACCACTTCATGGGCGAGGATATTGCCCGCAAGAAAGCCGGCGATATCTGCCGCAGCATGCGCGCTTCCAAGAAGGCTCCCGGAGCCGAGCGCATCTACACCGCAGGCGAAAAAGAATATGAAATCGAGCTTTCGCGCGCTTCGGGCGTTCCGATTAACGAATCGGTTCAGAAGGAGATTATTGCTGTTCGCGATGAGCTGGGCCTCACTCAGTATAAATTCCCGTGGGAGGACTAATAAATGGATATCCGTCAGGAATCGCTTAAAAAGCACTATGAATGGAACGGCAAAATCGAGGTTATTTCCCGCGCACCCATCAACACGCGCGAGGATTTATCCCTCGCTTACACCCCCGGTGTTGCCGAGCCTTGTCTTGAAATCAATAAGGACGTATCTAAATCCTACGAGCTTACCCGCCGCTCTAATCTGGTTGCCGTTATAACCGATGGTACCGCTATTCTCGGTCTCGGCGATATCGGCCCCGAGGCAGGTATGCCGGTTATGGAGGGCAAGTGCGCTCTGTTTAAGGCTTTTGCCGACGTTGACGCATTCCCCCTTTGCATTAAATCCAAGGACGTTGATGAAATAGTTCGCACTATTTATCTGCTCTCGGGCAGCTTCGGCGGCATAAATTTGGAAGACATTTCGGCTCCCCGCTGCTTCGAAATCGAGCGCAAACTCAAAGAAATTTGCGATATTCCGATTTTCCACGATGACCAGCACGGAACCGCTATCGTTGTTGCCGCTGCACTCATCAACGCACTGAAGCTTGTTAAAAAGGAAATCGGCGAGGTTCGCGTTGTTATTAACGGCGCAGGCAGCGCAGGTATTGCTATCGGCAAGCACCTTATGAACATGGGCGTTAAGAACCTCACCTTCTGCGACCGATTCGGCATTATCTGCGAGGGCGATGAAAACAACAACCCCGCACAGGAAGAGGTTTCGCGCTTTACCAACCTTGAGCACAAGAAGGGCACCCTTGCTGATGCTCTCGTTGGCGCTGACGTATTTATCGGCGTTTCGGCTCCCAACCTCGTTACACCCGAAATGGTAAAGTCGATGGCGAGCGATGCTATCCTTTTCCCGATGGCAAACCCCACCCCCGAAATTATGCCCGACGTAGCGAAAGCTGCAGGTGCACGCGTTGTCGGAACGGGACGCAGCGACTTCCCCAACCAGATAAACAACGTGCTTGCATTCCCCGGAATTTTCCGCGGTGCGCTTGATTGCCGTGCATCCTGCATCAACGAGGAGATGAAGGTTGCAACCAGCTTTGCACTCGCTTCCTTGATTCCCGATGATGAAATCACCGAGGAGAATATTATTGCTCCCGCGCTGGATAAGCGTGTGGCTCAGGTTGTTGCCGAGGCAGTTATTAAAACTGCTCGCGAGACCGGTGTTGCAAGAATATAAATTTTCACCCACCTTGTTTTCAAGGTGGGTTTTTTATAAAAAATCTTGACAAACGCACCCACATTATATACAATATGAAATACATAATGCTGAATGGCGTTTGAGCAGAAACCAGTAACCGCGCGGTATGCGTTTCAGAGAGCTGTCGATTGGTGCAAGACGGTAGCGTGAGTGTGGCGAATTCATTCTGTTAGCTGAGGGCTGAATTTTAAGTAGGCTTTTCCGGTTGCAACCGTTATATTGCAAGGGTGTGATGGCACCCGACGAGGTTCTCTCCGTGAGGGGGAATGAAGCAGAGTGGTAACACGGTTTTAAAACTGTCCCTGTTTTCCGTTTTTGGCGGAAAACAGGGATTTTTTAATTTTTAAAAAATGAGGTCCTATTCATGAAAAAAGCATTGTCCATTTTATTAGCGCTTGTTCTTTGCGCAGGCATTTCGCTCTCCTTTGCAGGCTGCGGCGGAAGCGAAGATTTCACCGT
>JAZOPP010000073.1:0-1560 GCA_045655625.1 Acutalibacteraceae bacterium | reverse complement strand
GCACTCGGTCATGACCAGGCGGTTAATCGCTCTACTGTTTACTACGATAACTTCAGCTTCTACGAGAAGACCGATCTTATCACCTTCTCTCATAAAGAAAATGTTCGTCCCGTTCGCGACGGTATCGGCCCCATGTCGGTTGGAACAACCTATTCGTTCACTCTTGATAAGGCCGCTGATGTTGCGGCAACCGTAAACGTAAACGGCAAGGAAATTAACGCAGTAAACGGCATATACTCCTTCGTTGTTGAAAATGAGAATGCAGTTTCTGTCTCCCTTGCTAACGATAACGAATATCCCGAAGCAGGTAAGGATTTCGAGGGCAACAGTTTAACCGCTTATAACCACGATCTCTATACCAAGAACGTTTGGGATGGCGAAATCGTATACCACGAAACCGCACTCATCTATAAGGATAGAACCGAGATACAGTTTATGTATCCCATTTCGGATATTGTTTCGGTTCGCTCCTATGACCTCCAGACCTCCTATGTTGAGGGCTTCGACTTCGAGATTAACGAAAAGGGCAACCTTGTTATCCTCGAGGGCTCCAAGATCCCGGTAGCCAAGTTTGGCATGACAGCAGATGCTGATTCAACAAGCGGCTGGCAGTCGGATGATGCAGACGTTTTAATCTCTGAATACAGCGATGCCACAAGTGCAAACAGCAGCATCGTTGTTACCTATACCCACGATACCGAGTGGGAGGGTGCAAAGCAGACCTCCGTGGCTGGTCAGCTTGGCGTTTATGATAAGCTCCAGAACGGCGAAGATATTCATATCGTATTCTATGGCGATTCTATGAGCAGCGGCTGGAGCGCCAGCGGCGGTAAAACCAACGTTTATACCACAGAAAACGATGGCACCACCACCTCGAGCGGCCTTTACTTCGCTCCCTATGCTCCCAACTGGATGATTATGTACATCGATGGTCTTAAGAAGATGTATCCCGATGCCAACATCACCTGGGAGAACCTCTCTCTCGGCGGCAAGGCGTCGAAATGGGGTCTTGCAAACTTCGAAGCTCGTTATAACCTGCTCTCCAACAAGGATATCGACCTCTTTATGATTGGTTGGGGTATCAACGATAACGGCGCAGGTCACACCGTTGAGGAATTCAAGGCAAACGATCAGGGAATTATCGATGCAGTTCGTGCAAAGTGCCCCGATACCTCAATTCTTCTCTATGGCGCAAACTGCACTAATACCTACTCTAATCTTTACGACTACGAAACCCTTATGGGTTACGAGTCTGCTCTTCACGAGCTTGCAAATGAAAATACCAATATTGCCGCAACCAACCTAACCTCTATCTTTATGGATGTTGTTGCTAAGAGGGAGGTTTGCGATCTCCTCGGAAACAACCTCAACCATGCAAACGATTTCGGCTGCCGCATCTATGCACACACAATGCTTTCCGCAATGTCTCCTGCACCTGAAGTTGAGGGTGAACCCGGCGATTTCGAAGCAGGCACTAACGTAAACGAAATCGTATCTGTAGGCTCCGGCTCCGCTGCAACTATCGGCACATATACTGAGGAAGATGAGCATGTAAACGGC
>JAZOPP010000072.1:0-2926 GCA_045655625.1 Acutalibacteraceae bacterium | reverse complement strand
ATAATAGCAAACAATTTCTGCCCCGAGCGAATTGTCTACGTCTCGTGCGACCCCGCAACCCTCGCACGCGATTTAAAAATACTCAATGGTCTTGGCTATAAAGTAAAAACCGTCACCCCCGCTGATTTATTCCCACGCACCGCCCACGTTGAAACGGTAGCATTATTAAGTCGGTAAAAGGTAGTGGTGTAATCCATACAAGGAACAAAACACCACTTAAAATTGGCCCTATAAGGAAATAAAAAATGCTATGGGGAAAATTCCTCATAGCATTTTCAAAATTAAGAGAATATATAATGGCCGTATCCTTCGAAAACATCGCCGCCGTATTAAATGCGTTTAAAGAAATGGGATAGCACAAAATCAATACCATAATTATCATAATTCCCACAAACCGAGGGTAAAATTGAGGAGGAACGTATAAAGCTTTCAAGCGGAAAAGGCTTTAATTTAAGGAGTTTTCATTATGAAAAAACGTTTTCTCTCGGTAATTCTTTTATCAGCGGCAACCGCCGCCGTCTGTGTTGCGGCATATGCTGCCGATATCGATCCGCCGCTTATCAACGTGCTGTGCGCCTTTGCCACCATAGCCGCGTTTTATATCGTATCGCTGTGGCTTAATTTCAGCAACGGCCTTTTTATAAGCGGTCTTGCGTTTATTTTCATGGCATCGCCGCTCGGCTCGGTGCTGAATTTATACCGAACCGTAGATTCTTATGATAAGGTCGTTCATTTCATCAGCGGCATAGTGCTCGCTGCCCTTGGAATGACGGTTGCGCGCCGCGTGTTTTCGCCCCTCATAAAAAGAGAAAACGAAAAAGCCTTTTCGTGGCCGCTTAATTTCACGGCATTTTTATTTTCGGGTGCCGCGGCAGGCTTTTGGGAAATTTTCGAATTCTTTGCCGATAAAGCGGCGGGCGGCACCATGCAACGCGGCATGGTCGATACCGTAACCGATATGATAGCGGGCTTTTCCGGCGCGCTTGTTTATAGCGCTGTAGTTTTCATTCACAATAAAAAAATCAAAAAAAATTAAACTTTTGTTTACATATTTTGTGTTTTGTGGTATTATAATATTGTTAACAGAGGGAGTAGTCTCACAGTTTCTGTGTGGCGCGCCAACATTCGCGAATAGAAAAGCTATTCTGGCTCGCCTATAAGTGTTTTCGCTTAAAAGACAAGACTCGTTAAAGATTAAAGGTCTTTAGCGAATGCTTGTCTTTTTTATTTTAAGCAAAAGCCAAGGCCTCATAAAACGGAGGAGAAAAATGTTTTATAAGAAAAGTGTGCAAGAAACCTATGAGCTTTTAGGCTCGGGCGAGGAGGGGTTAAGCTCCGCCGCCGCGCAAAAAAGTCTCGAAAAGTATGGCAAAAACGCCCTGAACGAAAAGAAAAACGATGGTCCGCTGCTTATATTTTTAAAGCAGTTTCGCGACCTGCTCGTAATCATTCTCATCATCGCCGCTATAGTATCGGGCGTCAGCGGTCAGCTTGAGAGCACCATCGTTATCTCGGCAGTTATTGTAATAAACGCAATCTTAGGCACCGTGCAAACCCTCAAAGCAGAGAAATCACTTGAGGGACTCAAAAAACTCTCGGTGCCCAAGGTTAAGGTGCTGCGCGACGGCATTATGTGCGAGATTCCGTCCACCGAGCTGTGCGTCGGCGATATCGTATCGGTCGAGGCAGGCGATATCATAAGCGGCGACGGTCGAGTTATCCTTTCGGCATCCCTCGCCGTTAACGAAAGTGCGCTCACAGGCGAGGTTGAGAGTATCGAAAAAACCGCCGATACGCTTGAGGGCGAGTGTGGCCTCGGCGACCGCAGGAATATGGTCTATTCGGGCAGCCTCGTTACGGGAGGCACGGGCAAATATATCGTAACCGATACGGGCATGAATACCGAAATCGGCAAGATAGCAACCCTGCTCAACGAAGCCAAGGAGCGCAAAACTCCGCTGCAAAAAAGTCTTGATGATTTCAGCGGCAAGCTCTCCATCGCGATAATTTTAATATCAATTATCGTGCTTGCGCTCAATTATTTTTTAATGGATACCACCCTTATCGATTCGCTTATGATAGCCGTTGCCCTTGCGGTAGCCGCCATCCCCGAGGCGCTGAGTTCCATAGTCACCATCGTGCTTTCAATGAGCACACAGAAGATGGTAAAGGAAAACGCCATCATCAAAAATTTAGGCTCGGTCGAGAGCCTCGGCTGTGTTTCGGTCATCTGCAGTGATAAAACCGGCACCCTCACCCAAAACAAAATGACCCCTCAAACCGTCTGGTTTTACGATACCCTTATGGATATTTCGGGACTTGATAGCCGCATCCATTCCCACACCGTGCTGCTTAAATCCTGCCTGCTGTGCAATAATGCAGTAATAAACGAGGACCAGCGCATAGGCGACCCAACCGAGCTCGCCCTTATTGACCTCGTTAATAAATACACCGAAAACGATGAGCAGTTCCAAAACACCGCGGTCCGCCGATTGGAGCTGCCCTTCGATTCCGACCGCAAGCTTATGAGCGTCTCGAGCCTTAACCATCTCTATACCAAGGGCGCACCCGACGTAGTGCTCACACGCTGTACCCATATTCTGTCCGATGGCAAAGAAATTCCTTTAACCGAGGAGCATCGCGCCGCTATCGAGCGTGAAAACAGCCGCTGCGCCGAAAATGGTCTGCGCGTGCTGGGCTTTGCCTATAAGGATTTCGCGGGTGATACTATCACCTTAGATGATGAACACGACCTCACCTTTGTGGCACTCGTATCCCTTATGGATCCGCCGCGTCCCGAGAGCCGTGACGCGGTTGAGAAATGTAAAATAGCGGGCATAAAGCCCATTATGATAACGGGTGACCACGTAGTCACCGCGCGCAGCATAGCGCGCCAGATAGGTATCTTCTCAGAGGGTGATATATC
>JAZOPP010000071.1:0-9227 GCA_045655625.1 Acutalibacteraceae bacterium | reverse complement strand
TGTGAGCACAAACGTAAGTTTATCCATGCTGCCCGAGTTTTTAGAGATAAGATATGAAAACAGTAAAACAATTGCAAACTTACCTATTTCGGAAGGCTGAAACTGAATGGGTCCTAACGTTATCCATCTGCGCACGTTTGCAATTGGCGCAAAAGCATATACAGAGGCAAGCAACCCAAGTGCAATAATATAAACGGGTATCGCAAACTTCTTATAGTGATGGTAATCAATTCTCGAAATCACGAGCATTCCCAGAACACCCAAAACTGCAAAGAACAGCTGCTTGATTATAAAATGGAAACTGTTATCGTAATACGTATATGCATAGGAATAACTTGCGGAAAACAACATTATTAGTCCGATAATGAGCAATGTCATTACCAGACCGAAAAAAGTAACATCCATTTTTCCTACAGAAGCCAAAGCTTTTTTAGAAGATAAACTTTTTTTCTTAAGCATTTTTCCGCCTCTTTTTTTAGATTTTTAGATTGTTGCTAAGAGGATAGCCAAAGCACCAAGCAACAAGGTCACACCCGAAAAAACATAAACTATTTTTTCTTCTTTCCAACCACACATTTCAAAATGATGATGTATAGGGGTCATTTTGAATATACGTTTTTTGGTCTTCTTGAAATAGGTAACCTGAATCATAACCGAAAGCGCTTCTATTAGATATATTGCACCGATAAGCAGCAGTAATACGGGTTTTCCTGTGGCGAAGCTGATGCCTACAACCGCACCGCCTAAAAACAGCGAGCCGGTATCACCCATAAACATTTTAGCCGGATGTATATTCCAAACTAAGAAACCAACACAAGCGCCCGCAAATGCTGCAGCAAGCGTATTGGCGGAATATAACTTTGCGATTCCGCTTACAAGCATAAGAATGCAAGCAGCTACCAGGGTAACCGAGCTTGCCAAGCCATCGATACCATCGGTAAGATTTACGGCGTTAACAAAGCCATAAACAAAGAAAAGTGCTATTATCCAGAAAATGATTCCTGCGCCACCGGATACGTTGATGGTGCCGACAAAAGGTAACCAAGTCGTTCTAACACCTATACAATAAAGCGCAACGAGATACAGGACGGTTACAAAAAGCTGCAAAATCGTTTTTTGACGCGCTGTAAGTCCTAAATTACGTTTTTTTACTACCTTAATGTAATCATCCATAAAACCGATTACACCCATAGCAACTGCCAAGAAAAGTCCTGCAAGGGTTACGGCAAAACGATGGCTTACACGCTCGTTTGCAAAGTTAGTTTTGGCAAAAGCGGAGATAGCGTATGTGATACTAAAAGCTAAAAGCACACCTGCGATCATAATAATACCGCCCATTGTTGGTGTTCCCTGCTTACTGTTATGCCACTGTGGTCCCTCCTCGCGGATGGTTTGACCAAATTTAAGTCTTTTAAGCACGGGCAAAGCATAAAGTCCCAGTGCTGCAGTTGTTATAAATGCTATTGCTGCGGCAATTATAGGTGAAAAATCGGTCATTTTAACACTCCCTTAAAGCTTCCTCGACCACTTCGCGTTCATCAAGATGAATGGTGCCGGTGCCGAGTATCTGATATGTTTCATGTCCCTTACCCGCCAGAACGATAATATCACCCGAGCGAGCATTCTTTATAGCAAATTTTATAGCATCGATTCGATTAGTTATAACCTTATACGGAGTTGCGGTTCCCTTCATTCCTGCCACGATATCACGTATTATGGCATCGGGGTCTTCGCTGCGCGGATTATCGCTCGTTACGATTACATAATCGGCATAATGTGCAGCCACGCTACCCATAAGCGGACGCTTAGTTTTATCACGGTCTCCACCGCAGCCAAATAATGCTATAAGACGATTCTTTTCACATTCGCGGAAGGTTTGCAGAATGTTCTTTAAACCGTCGGGGGTATGTGCATAATCAATTATTACGGTAAAATCCGTTCCGGTCGGAACTACCTCTGCCCTACCCTTAACGCCTCGAAGTTCTGATAGTGCAGCACAAATATCCTGCAATTCAAGCCCCAACTTCATTGCGGCGGTTATGGCACACATAGAGTTATAAACCGTGAACCTGCCGCCTGTTGATAACTTAACTCTGGCGATGGTTCCAAGTCCTACAAATTCGTATTCCACACCATCAGGGCGATAGGAAATATTTTTTGCGGTGTAGGTTGCCTCATCACTCTCAGCCGAATAGGTGAGTTTTTCACAAGTGGTTCCCTGCAAAAGTTTTTCTGTGTATTTATCATCAAAATTCACAACAGCAGTGCGTGAGTTCTCAAAAAGCTTGCGCTTTGCAAGCATATAGTTCTCCATAGTTTTGTGATAATCGAGGTGATCCTGAGTGAGATTTGTGAACAATCCAAGCTGGAATTTAAAGCCCTCAACTCTGCGCTGATCAAGCGCATGGGAGGAAACCTCCATTATTACGTGAGTGCAGCCTGCAGTGCGCATTTTTGAGAATAATTCGTTTAATTCATATATTCCGGGTGTGGTGTTTTTAGCCTCAAACACCTCATCGCCGATCATATTCTGTATAGTGCCGATAAGTCCGCACTTTTTGCCGCTATACTCCAGTATTTTCTTGAGCATATACGATATCGAGGTCTTGCCGTTCGTGCCGGTTATGCCAATTAAAGTCAGTTCCTTGGCAGGGTTGCCAAACCATGAAGCACACATCTCGGCAAAAATCTTTTGCGTGTCACGAACTAAAATCTGATTATTTATCCCTAAATCACGCTCGCAGACAATAACTCTTGCGCCCTTTTCCAGCGCAATGGCGACATAATCATGCCCATCGGCAACTGCGCCCTTAATGCAAACGAATGCATAACCCTCGCAAACCTTGCGAGAATCGCTGGTAATTCCACAAACATCAATGTTTTCATAGAGTTTATCCACGCCGGGAATCAGATTCTTTAAAAGCATTTTGACCTCTCTTTAAAATTAACCTGCCGCAAAATCTACGGCTGTATTATCTCTGAAATATACGGTTACTACCGTACCCGCATCAACCATCGTGTTGGGCGCCACGCTTTGTCTATAAGAAATAACGCTTCCGCCCGAAATGGTATTACCGGAGAATCTAACGTTTATTCCAACGCTTGCCGCGCTGCTGTTAACAACCGAGGGTGTCATGCCCGAAAGATCGGGAACCTTTACCTGAGTCGGTTTGGTATCATCGGTATAAAGCACGATTTTGCTGCCCGAAGTGACCGCCTGACCGGCCGCGGGAACTTGTTTGACAACGGTGTCGCCGCTTCCGATAACCTTATAGGTCATTCCTGAGGATGTGAGCTGCTGCTTAGCAGAACCAACCGTAGAGCCTGTAACCGAAGGAACGTTAACTGAAAGGCTTGCGAGTTCCTTTTCGCTATACTGCGGTTCATATCCGAGATACGGCAAGATATCAGCAAGTATCTGTCCGCCAACGGGAGCACTTACGGTACCACCATAATAACTGCCGCCCTTAGGTTCATCAAGCAGAACCAAAACTGCAATCTCAGGATCATTTATAGGAGCAATTCCGCAGAAGGATGCAACGTAAAGGTTATCCTGACCGGTTGTGTTTATTTCAACAAGTTTCTGAGATGTACCCGTTTTACCGCCTATGCGATAACCGGGAACGTATGCGTTTTTACCGCCACCGCCATCAACAACGGTTTCCAGCATTTCACACATTAATTTACTTGTTTCCTCAGAGATAACCTGACGCTTAACTGTAGTTGAAGTGGTTTTCTTTATATTACCATCTGCATCAAGAATTTGCGAAACAACATAGGGTTCTACGAGATATCCACCGTTTACAGCCGCTGAAATAGCGGTTAAAAGCTGAATAGGTGTGATGGTAAAGGACTGACCGAAGGAAGCGGACGATAACTCAACCGGTCCCATTCTATCAGCTGTGTAATAGAGCGAGGAAACCTCGCCCGGGAGGTCTATTCCTGTCTTTTTGGTAAGACCAAAGGCTTCAAAATACTTAGAGAACGTATTTGAACCTAAAAGTGAACCTAAAGTAATAAACGCGGGGTTGCAGGAATTGGATATTGCCTGCTCAAGCGTTTGTGTTCCGTGACCCGAATGCTTGTGACAATCATAGTGATGACCTGCAACAACGATATATCCGGGACAATTATAAGTGCTGTTTCTTGAGGTTAAATGCTCTTCAAGAGCCGCGGCTGCGGTTATAATCTTGAAAACAGAGCCCGGTTCATATGAATCGGATACCGCTTTATTTCTCCACTGTTTGTTTCTGAGCTCGGAAAGTTTTTTAGTCCTCTCCTCCCCCTCAAGTCCTTCAAGCAATGCACTATCAGCCTCGGACAGGGTAAACGGATCATTGGGGTTAAAGTCACCTACTACCGCCATAGCAGGTATTGCACCGGTGTTAACGTTCATAACAATGGCAACACCGCGGTTGGCAACCTTATTTTCTATTACTGCAGCCTCAAGATACTTTTCGGCTACATGCTGAATATAAGAATCTATCGTTAGAACGAGCGAGCTGCCCGGTTCTGCGCTTATAACCTTTTCATAACTGAAGGGCATATTTGTGCCCTGCGCATTCTTGGCGGCCACAACTCTGCCGGGAATGCCGGTAAGCTCAGCATTATAATAGCTCTCAATTCCCGAAAGGCCTTTATTTTCATCACCAACGAAACCTAACACAACCGATGCTAAATTATCGTTGGGATAATATCTCTTTGTGGATTCATCAAGACCAATATATGTAGAGAGTTCATACTCGCTGAAGGTTGAAATAAACTCACGAACCGCATCAGCCTGCGGTTTTTCAACCTTGCGCTTGACCGTAACGTAATAACTATCGGTTTTTTCGGTCATCGCATAGACATCTTCATATTTGAGCTCGAGGATTGTGGATAACTTCTCGGCAATTATCGCCTTAACAGATTCGAGTTCGGCGGCATCTTTTATTTTTTTGAAATTGTTGGGCGATAAATAAACTGTCCAGCAGGTAGCGCTGGTTGCCAAAACCTTCATATTGGCATCATAAATATCACCGCGAGGAGCAGCAAGCGTTGTATCATAAAGCTGCTGATTAGAAGCCTCAGCCTGATATCTTTCGCCATCTATCACCATTATTTTGATCAAGCGTATGCTGCTGACTCCAACAGTTAATACAACCAATGCAAGCAGCACGATCACAGAACGACGCAGCATCATTTTATTCAGTTTGCCGTTTTCACGTTTTGCCATACTACTCACCAGCCAATTACCCTTTTTAACGCTCGAAAACGAGAGCCGAAATTTTCATTCAACTCTCGTATTCTATATATTACTTATTATACTGTAAAAATATTCGCAACGCAATGCCAATATTATCCCACCATTCAATTTGCTGCAGCAGAAAATACGCCGTCGGAGGTGCGAGCTGCATTTGTATTGTTGGTTCTTATATAAATAACCTGTGATTTATCGGTCTTGCCCATACCCAGTGCAGTTGCAGCCTGCTCGAGATTCTGATAAGAAATCCTATTCTCAAACTCAACGTTGAGTCGGGTCTGCTCGCTCTGCAGTTCAACAATTTCATCCTTGACATCATTGATCTGAGCGTTAACCTCGGTTATACGAACGCGAAGGAAGATATTAGCGCAAATAACAGCAAGAATAAAGCCTACCGCTACGATGGCTTTAACTCTATTACCAACTGCGGTTGCGGCGGCCTTGCGAGCAGCCTGCTTCTTGGCAGTATGAGGCATTTTAACTATTTTAGCTTTTTGAGGCTTTTCCTTCGGCAAGAACATATCAAAATCATATGCTAAGCTATCGTTATAATACCTGCTGTTATCCATAACTGTTCCTTACTCCTTGATTTTTTCTATCACACGAAGCTTTGCGCTTCGGCTTCTTTGATTGTTTTCGACTTCCTCTGCAGTCGGCTCTATCGGCTTGCGAGTGACAAGTTTTCCTTTAGGTGTTCTGCTGCACACACATATCGGTATATCAGGCGGACACACACAGCCTTTGCAAAGCTCGGAAAAACAGCGTTTAACTATCCTATCTTCAAGCGAATGGAAAGTTATTATCGCTATTCTTCCGCCAACATTTAGACGCTGAAAAGCGGAATTTATTGTTTTTTCAATACAATCGAGTTCTCCATTAACAGCGATTCTTATTGCCTGAAAGCTCTTTCTTGCCGGATGGCCGCTACGTTTATAGGCGGCAGGAACGCTGTTTGAGATTATCTCGGCAAGCTGGAGCGTTGTTTCTATTCTTTTGGTTTGCCTTTCGCGAACTATCGCGGCGGCTATATTGCGGGCGAACTTTTCTTCGCCATAATCATAAAGTATCTTTGAAAGAGAAGAAGCATCGAGCGAATTGATAAGATCAGCTGCGCTTATTCCCTCTTTGCTCATTCGCATATCGAGCGGCGCATCATTGTGGAATGAGAAGCCGCGTTCTGCCGTATCAAGCTGATAGGAGGAAACGCCAAGGTCAAGCAGCAGTCCATCAAACTTCTCAATTCCCTGCTCGTTTAAGGCTTCTTCAATTTCTGAGAAATTGTGTCGCACAACCGTTGCAGGCAGACCTTTGAGTCGTTCAGTGGCTACCGCTATTGCATCGGGGTCGCGGTCCAGCGCTATCAGTCTTCCGCCGTTTAAGCGTTTTGCTATTTCGCAGGAATGACCGGCGCCTCCCGCCGTGCCGTCGACGTATATTCCGTCGGGTTTTATATCCAAAGCGTCAACCGCTTCGTTTAACATTACTGATATGTGTTTAAATTCCATATACACACCTTAGAAATTAAGTTCTTCCATAATAGAAGCAACGGATTCGGGAGTGTACTGCTGAATCTTTGCATCCCAGCTTTCGCTGTTCCAGATTTCGAGATTGGTAGACATACCAACTATCTGGGCTTCGCTTTCAAGCTGAGCATATTCGCGAAGGGTGTTGGGGATTAAGATTCTTCCCTGCGCATCGCATTCAACCGTGAATGCGCCGCTATAGAGAAAACGTTTAACGCTGCTCGATTTTGTGTTGGGCAGCGTGTTTATTTTTTCAACAAGCTTTTCCCACTCTTCATTTGAATAAACGCAAAGGCAACGCTCGCCTGATATGCCGCAGCATATCATAAAGCTTTCGCCTAAAGCATCGCGCAACTTGGCAGGAATGAAAACTCTACCCTTTTTATCTACGGTGTGCTTATAATTACCGAAAAGCATAGAATTTCCACCTCCATACACACCACTTTTAAACACTTTTGTGGTTTTTTAATCCACTTTAAACCACTACACACAAATTATAAGGTATAAAACACATAAAATCAATGCTTTTTTTATAATATGACAGACTTTTTTTACAAAATTGTGGTTATGCTTGATTCCGACCACAATATATTGTGTTTTGTCGCTTTTTGGTGCTTGAGAGAAATTTTTTTATTTTTTTTAATTTTTATTATTGACATCGTGAAACCAAAATGATATAATACATAGGCTTGATTTGCGAGTGTGCTGGAATAGGCAGACAGGCACGTTTGAGGGGCGTGTGTCCACGACGTACGGGTTCAAGTCCCGTCACTCGCACCAGCAAAAACAAGGACGCCACACGCGGGCGTCCTTGTTTTGAGAAAAGGGCTTTTACTTCCCTATTTATATCTAACGAGATGTGGCTCAGTTTGGTAGAGCGCTGCGTTCGGGACGCAGAGGCCGCAGGTTCGAATCCTGTCATCTCGACCAAACACGAATAATCCGAACCTCCGTCTAATAGGCGGCGGGTTCGGATTTTTTCTTTGGGGAGACTATCCAAATTTTAACTTACGGAAAAATCCTTTATTAGGTATGCCACTGTGTCTAAGATCCACGCCTAAAAATTCTGTAGTTATTGCCGTTCTCCCCCAGAATTCGGTTATTAACATTTTTTCACAAAAGTATTGCATTTCTTTCGATATTCTTTTATAATTTTTGGTAAGTGGTATAACTTAAATTTAACCACGAGTAATACATTTATTATAAATTACAAAACAGGGTGATATTAATGGTAGAACTACAACTTCTATATGGAAAAGAAAGCCAAACTCTAAAGGCAAAAGAAAACACATCCATACTACTTCCAAGGCTTAATGAAAAAGGAAAATCTTTTTTAGGCTGGAATTATTATGATGGTTATACATACGGCTTTATGAACGTTATCGCCCAAAAAGATAGAACTTTATATGGCGTTTTTACTGATGAGCCTGCTTATATTTTAGAATCACATTTTCGCGGTGTTCCAAAAGACAGCGAAGATGAACGTTGCCATTTCAGACGCTATATTGTTGACGTTTATCTTGAAAACGCTATTGCAAGCTGCGGCGAATTTAAGCTCGAGAACGTTAATCATATTTTATATTATTTCAGAAACCTTCCTTTGCCCAATATTAATGTTTCAGTTGACCACACAACAAATTATCGCGGTGGTGCATATAACGCTATCGCCCACTTCACAACTTCTGACATCACTGTTAAATGGCAGAGCGAAAAAACTATTGATGCAACTAAAACACGACAAAAAATTGCAACGCTAATGCTTTGTTTCGGTAAATGGGGCATGAGTTATCAAGAAATAGAGAAACGCAACAGCGATGAAATTATCATCCCCGACAAAACCTTTAAAGCAACAGCAGATGAACGCTCTGCTTATGTTAGCGCAAACTTTTATAATGGACTTAAGATAGAACCGGATATTTCAAAAGAAAACCCCGCGTTAATAACGGTTGAAAACGATGAGGACTTGCCCAATATTGATTTTGATAAGGTTTTAACTCGGTTTGGCGTTATGTCAGACTCACATATCGGAACAAAATATGAAGGCCATTGCGATTGGTTATATAACGTATTTAAACACTTTGAAACAGTTCATAAAAACACTCCGTTTGATTTTATATTGAGCCTTGGCGACAATATTAATGACGGCTACGCGGGCACATACCAAACTGACTACCAAATTTATTTGGAGGCAATCAAAAAGCTAACTATTTGCGACCCCATCAACCCAATTGATAATAGAAAAAGCGGAACAATTCCGCACTATGAAATTCAAGGAAATCACGACACTTCAATGGATACCCGTTTTTTAAGAAAAAAGCTTTGGTATTCACAAAACAGTGACGGAAAAAAGGTTGCTTTTGTTGCTTTTTCTACGCAGTATGGCGGTTATCCGGCTGTTGCAGGCGATTATATAAGTTACCGTTCTTATGGAATAATTGCAGATGAAATGATAGATTTTGTAA
>JAZOPP010000070.1:0-6461 GCA_045655625.1 Acutalibacteraceae bacterium | reverse complement strand
GGAACATTTGAAACTGCTGTTTTGGCCGGTTTCTATATTAACTTTTATAGAATTTTTTATTTGGCGAAAAGAGAATCCCGGATTTTTGATGTCGCGTTTTTGCGCGATGCTCATTGGTATGTTTTTTATTGTTACGGCATTCTATACGTTCACGGGTATCGTCGGCAAGCCTGTAGACGCATTTAATATTTCTTTATATTTTGTTGCCGTTATATTAACGTTTTTCTTATCGAGACTTTTTGAGAAAAATAAAATTTTCGCTAAGCAACGTACTAACTTGTACGCAATAATCGGCTTTATCGTTGTGGCTATTCTTTTTATTGTATTTACTAAAAATCCTCCAAGCATCGGCCTTTTTAAAAAACCATAAACAAAAAAGGTTGCAAGCATATTAGCTTGCAACCTTTTTTATATTTTCAAATTATCGAACTTTGATAAAAAATCTTTAAAAACGCTCAAAATTCGCTCGCAGCCGCCCTTTTGATTGCTTTCAATGTTGAGAGGCATCACAGGATCGTGAACGCTCATACGCAAAAGAAGCCAACCATCTCCGCAATCGGGTGAAACCGCTATGCGAATGCCCTCGTAATTTTCAGGCACAATATTCCAACCTTTTTGCGCTTTTGCAAATTTCGATAACTCGGTGAGCACATTTTCACCTATCGCTTTAAAACCCTCAGCGGGCAAGGATATGCGATATTCAACCGACTCTGCAGGCTCAGGTAATGAATCCAGCAGCATATCGATGGTTTTGCCAACTCTGCCAAGGCGGGCAACCGCTATTATTATCTTAGTTACGAGATATGCGCCGTCATCAAGGAAATAGTTTTCACGCAGTGCGGCATGACCCGAGGTTTCAATTGCCAGAGGACAGTTAATACCTTTGCGATTAAGTTCAATCGCCTCATCAATAACATTTCTATACCCGCGCTTAAAGCGATAATGCTTGCCACTCAAAATTTTATTTATGAAATATGCAAGTCCGTCGGACGTTACGGAATCGGTAACAATTGTTCCGCCCTCGTTATCCTCCAGCGCTATGCATGCGGCAAGTGCAATAAGTCGATTACGGTTGATTTCACCGCCGCTCGAATCAACGACAGCGGCGCGGTCAACGTCGGTATCAAATACAATGCCAAGATCTGCACCTGCCGATAGAACTGCCACACGTGCGCTATCCATAGCCTGCTTGTTTTCGGGGTTAGGGATATGGTTCGGGAACATACCGTCAGGTTCAAGAAACTGACTGCCTGTAATATCGGCACCCAAGGGTTTTAGCACCTGCTCGGCATAAAAACCTCCCGCGCCGTTTCCTGCATCTACAACTATTTTATAACCGCTAAGCGGTTTTTCACGATTTTCGCTGCACACGCCATCAATTATCATTTTTCTAAGACGTGCAGAATAATCGGTCATGTAATCGACTGGATCAACCTTTCCGGCAGCTAACGGGAGGGTATTATCGCCATCTGCAATTGCTAATATATCGCTAATATCAGCACCCTCAAGTCCTCCCTCTTTGGTAAAGAACTTAAGACCGTTACGATTAAACGGATGGTGACTTGCGGTTATCTGAATAGCGGCATCACAGCCAAGGTCTATAGTAGTCATAAACATTGCAGGTGTGGATGAAAGTCCGCAGCAAATAACCGAAAAGCCGCGCTCACTCAAGGTGTCTGTAACCGCTTTGTTAATCCTTTGGGCAGAGATACGTGAATCATGGCCAACAGAAATCTTTATATCAGAGGGATTTTTATTCGTGCGAGTGCACAGCCACAACGCAAAGCTTTCGGTTATACGTTTAACGACTGCATCGGTAAGGTTGACTGCTTCGCCTACAATACCCTCTGCAGCTATGCCGCGTATATCGGTTCCGCTTTTAAAGCGCATATACGAATTCTGCATACTATTCCCTCCTTGAAAATTACTTGATAAATATATCACATTTTTTATTATATGTCAAAGCATTACTCTAAAGCCGTAAATATTGACTTTTAATTTTTTCAATGTTAAAATTTACTCATCAATAGCAATAGGTGATGAAATTGACAACTTTTTATTTAATACGACACGGTGAAAGCGAAGCCAACTTCGCACGCATTTTTACGGGCAGCAGTAATTTTAATTTGACGAAAACAGGTCTGTTGCAGGCACAAATGGCTGCAGAGTATTTAAAAGATAAAGACGTGGATTTTGTTTTCGCGAGTCCGCTGAACAGAGCTTATAACACCGGCAAAACCATTGCCGATTCGCTAAATGTGCCGATTTATACCGATGACGGATTAAAAGAGATTAACGCAGGCATTTGGGAAGGCCGGAAATTTGATGACCTTGAAACTGAATTTGCCGATACATATCATACCTGGCGCAATGATATTGGGAAAGCTCGCCCGAATGGCGGTGAGGCAGTTGCCGAGCTTTATGACCGTGTTGTTGAAACAATTGCCTGTATTGCAAAGGAAAACGAAGGAAAGACTATTGTAATTGCAACACACGCAACCCCCATCCGCGCTTTTGGCGGTTACGTATCGGGAATAGGCAAAGAAAATCTTAAGGATATGCCCTGGAGTGGTAACGCCTCTATCACAACCGTAAAATATGATGGTAATGAGTTTTTCGATTTAGAATACGGCTATATTGGCCACTTGGGAGATATAGCAACGGGACTGCCATCAAACGTTTAATTAAAAACGGCCGAGCTTTTCTGCTCGGTCGTTAATTTTATATGGTTTCAATTTTTGCCACACGAACAACAAGGTTTTCGCCATACTTAAAGGGCAAAGCGCCAACGGTTACCTTGCTTCCCTCTTGGGTGAAAGGCAGGGGTTCGCTGTTATCCAACCAAGAAACGGATTCTATTTTAGCAGATAAATCAAACCGTTCAATTAAATCCGATTCTTCGGTTAAAACAACATTAACGTCTCCCTGCATTTTAAGGTCGTGCACAAAGAGATAATAAATATTATCTTTTTTGAGAACAAAATCCTTAGGCTTGCCTTCAACGATAATCTCGGTTGCGCGAGCATCATATAAAGCTTCCTTGTGCAGCGTGGTCCATTTACCGACAAGCTCTAAAATTCCGCGATCGATATAAGAAATGCCGCCGTCGGGCTTAGGGCCAACGTTAAGCAGAAAATTGGATTTGTATCTTCTGCAAATTACCAAGCTCTCAATGATATCGCGAGATGATTTAAAATCTAAATCACGTTCGGCAAAGCCCCAATGGCATCCCATAACCTCGCACATTTCACTTGCAAGATATTTCGGCGAATTTTCTAGATTTATAGGCTGTGGTCTGCCGCGTTCAAAGGTAACACTATCGAGTTCAATGTGACCCAATGCTCCGCGGTCATTTAGTCCGGTGTTGTTTATTATCATGGCATTGGGCTGATAGCTGCGGATCATGCCATAAAGTGCATCCTCTTCCCAATCGGCATCACGCTTATCCCACATGCCATCAAGCCAAATGCCGCCGATTTCTCCGTAGTTTTTGCAGAGCAACTCAACACTATTGCGAAGATATTGAAGATATTTTGAAAAATCTTGATTATAGCTTTGTTCGTGCCAATCCAGAAGTGTATGATAAAAGAAAGGCTTAATATTGTGCTTTCTGCAAGCAGCGACAAACTCGGCAACTAAATCGCGGCCGCATACGTGAGGTGCATCAAAATCGCAAAGCTCACAGGTATCGTAAAGTGAAAAGCCATCGTGATGGCGCGTTGTAAAAGTTATATATCTGCAGCCTGCTTCTTTTGCGCTTTTGGCAAGTTCCTCAGCCCAATCAGCACTTGGATTAAAATCTTCCATAGATTTTAAGTATTCATCCCAGGGAATATTGCAAGTTTTTTTAGACCATTCTCCCCTGCCTATAACGCTATATAAACCATAATGTACAAAAAGGCCAATGCCTAATTTTTCAAAGTTTTTTATGTATTCTTTTATAATCATAAAGCACCTCAACAAGATGTTTTATTTTAAAAAAAGGCACGCTTAAGCGTGCCTTTTTTGGTGGAGACAACTGGACTTGAACCAGTGACCCCTTGCATGTCAAGCAAGTACTCTAACCAACTGAGCTATGCCTCCGAATGCGTCCATATAATAATATATCAACGCCTCGGATTTGTCAATCATTTTATACCGTTTCGATTTTAATCGTATTGGTGTTGCCGGATATGCCGTTAGTAATTCCGCCGGTCATAACAATGTTATCACCCTTTTGAAGTTTAAGCTCAGAAACGGCGATATTTTTAGCGGAATAGAACAATACGTCGGTCGATTCAAAGCGATCACACATTACGGGAACAACACCCCACGACATTGCAAGCTTGCGCCAAGTTTTTTCATTTGTGGTAAGACCGACAATATCAATAGGCGGACGGAAGCGGGATACCATTCGTGCGGTCATACCCGAAAGGCTGCAAACGACTACGGCCTTAGCATCAATATCAATAGCCATAGCACAGGTAGCGTGCGAAAGCGCGTCTACAGTGTTTTTAATTTTAAACTCGGAGCGATAAAAACGCTTGCTATAGTGAATGTTTTTCTCGGTATGCTCAGCAATCGTTGACATAACCTCAACCGTGCGCACTGGGTATTTACCTGCAGCGGTCTCTCCCGAGAGCATTATAACGCTGGTGCCATCATAAACAGCATTTGCAACGTCCGAAATTTCGGCTCTGGTGGGACGAGGATTATGAATCATCGATTCGAGCATCTCGGTAGCAGTTATAACACGTTTTCCCATGAGGCGGCATTTGGTGATAATTTTCTTTTGTATTGCGGGCAGCTCCTCAAAAGGAATTTCAACGCCCATATCACCTCTACCTATCATAACGCCTGTGCACTCTTTACATATCTCTTCGATATTATCAACGCCGGTGCGGTTTTCTATTTTTGCGATAAGGTCTATCTCCTTGCCGCCGTTTGCCTCAACAAAGTTCTTTACATCAAGCATATCCTGCTGGCAGGAAACAAAAGAACACGCAATAAAATCAACGTCATTCTCAATTCCAAACAAAATATCGCTTTTATCCTGCTCGCTTAAATAAACCTGATGGAGATGCTTTCCGGGGAAACTCATACTTTTACGATCGCTAAGCTTTCCACCAATCAGCACTCGACAAACTATATCGGTTTCAGTGAGGGATTCAACAACAAGTTCGAGCATTCCATCGTTAAGTAAGATTCTGTCTCCTACCTCAAGATCAGCGGGCAGGCCCTTATAATTAACCGAAACGCGCTTATGGTCGCCCACAATTTCATCGGTTGTGAGTGTAAATATATCGCCTTCCGCTAAAACAACAGCTCCGTTTTCAAAGGAACGGATTCTGTATTCAGGTCCCTTTGTATCAAGCATTATTGCAATAGGAAGATTTAGTCGTTCTCTTACATTTTTGATAGCGGTTATTTTTTTGAGATAGTCCTCGTGCGTTCCGTGGGAGAAATTCAGTCTTGCGATGTTCATACCTGCGAGGCACATTTGCTCAAGAGTTTTTTCATCGGAGCATGAGGGGCCTATAGTACATATTATTTTTGTTTTTCTCATAGCACACCTCACTTATTTTTTACTCACATATTATATACTATTCTTTGTGTCAAAACAATAGAGTTTTATAAAAAATTGTATCTTTCTGTTTGCCCGTCTTGTATTGATTTTTTAGCATTATTATGTTATACTTGCAAAGACAAATGTATACATTTGCATTTTAGGAGGATGATTATGGAAGAAAGGGAAAATAAGCATATAGCGTCGCGAATTATATTTTTTGTTCTTATCGCTTTAGGCATGGTTGGTTTTTGGGCCGCAATATGGTATAAGAGCGTTTATGGTGACGTTGGTTTTGATGCCGTTATTTATGCTTTAACATCCGATGCAGGAAGCGTTGAAAGCAAACTTATGATGACCTATATTTTCAGAGGCCTTATTCCTGCCGTTGTTGGCACTTTAGGCGTTTACTCCTTCCTGTTCTTCTGCCCCTTGAAAAAGGAAAAGCGCGAAGAAAAAGGCAGGAAATTCCTTGTACCTCATAAAATTGCAGTTTGGGTTTCTTCCGGATTGGTCGCCGCGTTGATAATTTCTGGCGCTTTGTATTCAGGTCTTGTAAAATGGGCTTATCTCTCACTCAACGAAACCGATATTTATATGCACGAACACGTAGATCCCACCGACGTTGAAATAAAATTCCCCGAGCAACGCAGAAATCTTATATATATTTATATGGAATCAATGGAAACGACCTTCTTAAGCGAAGAACTGGATGGCGGTGTTAAATACAATTTAATCCCCGAATTACACCAACTTGCAACGGAAAACGTTAATTTCTCGCATAATGATTTCGTAGGTGGCGGCAGAACCCTTTCGGGTACTACCTGGACCGTTGGTGCCTTGGTTGCACACACATCGGGTCTCCCGCTTAAATTTACCATAGACCTCAACGGCAGTGTGGATGGCGGTCAATATG
>JAZOPP010000069.1:0-10012 GCA_045655625.1 Acutalibacteraceae bacterium | reverse complement strand
CTTTTTCAATTACTAAAACTGTTTTGTTTGCTCTTAGGGCGTAGAGCGCTGCAGTAAGTCCTGCAGGACCTCCGCCTATTACTATAATATCTGTCATAATTACTGACCCAGATACTTCTTGATATCCGAAACGCCGGTGAGTTTTATAACACCATCGCCATCTGGAACGATGAGGGTGGGAGCCTGCTTGATACCAAAGGTTTCAACCAGCTCTGCGTTCTCGTTTGCTAAGAGCTTTTCATACTTAACGCCTGCCTTATCGAGCAGAGCACAAGCTATCTTGCAGTTGGGGCAGGTTGCGGTGGTAAAGAGCATTGCAGTAGTCACTGCGGTGGCAGTTTCTTTCTCCTCTGCACAGCAAGCACAGGTATCAACCTTGTGGCTCTTTGTGAGCTTGGAGTTTGCAATGTTATAAACCTTACGATCCTTGTATTCCTGGCTCTTACCGTCGTTCCAGTTCTGAACGGGACGATAGTAACCGGTGATACGGCTATAAACCTCGGTGGTGGTTCCGCAATCGGGGCACTTATATTCCTCGCCTGCGATATAACCGTGGTTCTTACATACGGAATAGGTCGGGCTGATGGAATAATAAGGCAGTTTATAGTTCTCTGCAATCTTGCGAACGAGATTTGCGGTTACCTTCCAATCGGGCAGACGCTCGCCTAAAAATGCGTGGAATACGGTACCCGAGGTATAGAGGGTGTGAAGCTCATCCTGCATCTCAAGAGCGGTGAATACGTCCTCGGTGTAGCCAACCGGGAGATGAGAAGAGTTGGTATAATAAGGAGTTGCGCCCTCGCAGCCTGCGGTCTTGATATCGGGATAGTGCTTACGGTCATGCTTTGCCAGACGATAAGAGGTCGATTCAGCCGGGGTGGCTTCGAGGTTATAGAGGTCACCATAGAGCTCCTGATAATCGGAGAGGCGCTCACGCATGTGGTTGAGAACGTCCTTGGAGAATTCCTGAGTCTCTGCGTGGGTCATATCCTTACCGAGCCATGCAGCATTAAGACCAACCTCGTTCATACCAACCAGACCGATGGTGGAGAAGTGGTTGTTGAAGGTGCCGAGGTAACGCTTGGTGTAGGGATAGAGACCCTCGTCAAGCAGCTTGGTGATAACGGTTCTCTTGATCTTGAGCGAACGGGCTGCAATGTCCATAAGTTTATCAAGACGTGCATAGAACTCCTCGGGAGTCTTGGAGAGGTATGCAATTCTGGGCATATTGATGGTTACAACGCCAACGGAACCGGTGCTCTCACCGCTGCCGAAGAAGCCGCCCGACTTTTTGCGAAGCTCGCGCAGGTCAAGGCGAAGTCTGCAGCACATGGAGCGAACGTCGCTCGGCTCCATATCGGAGTTAATATAGTTGGAGAAGTAGGGAGTGCCGTATTTCGCGGTCATCTCGAAGAGAAGCTTGTTGTTCTCGGTCTCGGACCAGTCGAAATCGCGGGTGATGGAATAGGTCGGAATGGGGTACTGGAAGCCACGGCCATTAGCATCGCCCTCGATCATGATTTCGATAAACGCCTTGTTTATCATATCCATCTCTTTTTTGCAGTCCTTATACTTGAAGTCCATCTCCTTGCCGCCAACGATAGCGTTGAGCTCTGCAAGGTCTGCGGGAACGGTCCAGTCAAGGGTTATATTGGAGAAAGGCGCCTGAGTACCCCAGCGCGACGGAGTGTTAACACCGTAAACGAAGGACTCAATGCACTTCTTAACCTGGTCGTAGGAAAGGTTATCAACCTTAACAAACGGAGCGAGGTAGGTATCGAAGGAGGAAAATGCCTGAGCGCCTGCCCACTCGTTCTGCATGATGCCGAGGAAGTTTACCATCTGGTTGCAAAGGGTTGCAAGATGGCTTGCAGGTGCAGAGGTGATCTTGCCGGAAACACCGCCGAGACCCTCCTGGATTAACTGCTTTAAGGACCAACCTGCACAGTAGCCTGTGAGCATGGAAAGGTCATGCAGGTGCATATCACCATTGCGGTGAGCTGCTGCGATTTCCTCATCATATATCTCGGAGAGCCAATAGTTAGCGGTGATGGCGCCCGAGTTGGAAAGGATAAGTCCGCCTACCGAATAGGTAACGGTGGAGTTCTCCTTAACGCGCCAGTCGGTAATGTTAACGTAGCTGTTAACGATTTCCTTATAATCAAGGAAGGTGCCCTTGATGTTACGAATCTTTTCGCGCTGTTTACGATAAAGAATGTATGCCTTTGCAACATCATCATAACCCGCCTTGATAAGAACGGTTTCAACGCTATCCTGAACTTTTTCAACTGCTATTTTTCCATCTTCAATCTGGGGCTCGTAATCTGCGGTTACCTTAAGCGCAAGGAAATCGATGATATCCTTGTTGTATTCGCGCTCGCAAGCGTCAAACGCCTTTTCAATTGCCGCGCTGATTTTGGAAATGTCGAAATCTACGACTTTTCCGTCTCTCTTTACAACTTCGTACATATTCTGTCCCTCTCTTTTTTATTATTTTGTGCTCACATATGGTACCATATAATGTGTTGAGTGTCAAGTTACAAAACTATATCTTGTGGTCATATGCCTCGCATTTCTACATTTTCGACAATTTGCGACAGTTCGGTTTGTAACTCTTTCATAAAGTCCTTCGAATGGGCCGAAAAACTGCCCTCAATAAGGTCGCCCGAATCAACAAAGCTTTGTAAAAACCAGTGCTTTGCAGGGGCTATCCACTCGGCGGCAGCACGCAAGGATTCCTTCGTGTGCAGCTCGCGGCTTACGGTGGTGCGGAATTCATAATCCACCTTGCCCTCTTTAAGAATTTCAATGCTGCGGCTTATATCCGCTGTATCGAAATTCTCAATGCCTACCGTTTTGCCATATTCCTTCGGGGAGTTTTTGATATCCATCGCCACGTAGTCAACAAGTCCTGCATCGATAAGCTCAGAAAGCTTTTCGGGATAGCAGCCGTTGGTATCGAGCTTTACGAGCAGACCCGTTTGCTTTATTTTCTCTAAAAATGCGCGGATATCGGGCTGAAGCAGCGGCTCGCCTCCCGTTATGCAAACACCATCGAGCATGCCCTTCCTTTTATATATATAGGAAAGAACCTCCTCTTCATCTATGCGGTCCTCTGCCTCGGGATGAGTGACGAGTCGCGCATTATGACAAAAAGGACAGCGCAGGTTGCAGCCTGCTGTGAACACCGTGCAGGCTATTTTGCCGGGGAAATCAAGCACTGTCATTTTCTGGAGTCCGTGAATGATCATCAAAATCCTCCTTTAACACAATATATTGTTGCAGCTCGAATATTGTACCACATATAGTAGTGTTATACAAGCATTATTTTACATTTCCTTAAATTTCTTTTTTTGTTAAGCAAACTCGGCGATTTTCCTTATATTTCATTGACGGCGCGAATATATTTTGGTAAAATAAAGATAGACTACTAATGGAGGTTTTATTATGTTGTTATATATTATTTTAGGCGCTCTCTTGCTGCTTATACTGCTCAGCGTTCGCATTGTTCCGCAGGCGACCGAATACGTTATAGAGCGGCTCGGAAAATACCGCACCACCTGGTCGGCGGGAATACATGCCAAGATCCCGATTATCGACCGTGTTGCAAAGCGAATAACCCTCAAAGAGCAGGTTATTGACTCGCCTCCTCAGCCCGTTATCACCAAAGATAACGTTACCATGCAGATAGATACCGTCGTATTCTTCCGCATCTATGATGCCAAGCTTTATACCTACGGCGTTGTAAATCCTATGAGCGCGCTCGAAAATCTTACCGCCACAACACTGCGTAATATCGTTGGTGAGCTCGAGCTTGACGGCACTCTGACCTCGCGCGACACCATAAACGGCAAGATGACCACAATTCTTGACGATGCTACGGACCAGTGGGGAATTAAGGTCACCCGCGTTGAGCTTAAGAACATTATTCCGCCAAAAGAAATTCAGGCGGCAATGGAAAAGCAGATGAAGGCAGAACGCGACCGCCGCGAAACGTTGCTACAGGCAGAGGGACACAAGGCCGCCGCCATCACCCGAGCCGAGGGCGATAAACAAGCAATGATCTTAGAGGCAGAGGGCGAACGCGACGCGCGCATTGCTCGCGCGCAGGGCGAGGCGCAGGCGCTGCTCCTTGCAAAACAGGCAGAGGCTGACGGCATTCGTGCCGTTAAGGAGGCCGACCCAACAGCGGCCGTTATCGAGCTTAAGCGTTATGAGGCTCTGGTCAATATGGCAAACGGTCAGGCGGCCAAGATAATCGTGCCGACCGATGTTGTTGAAAACATTAAAAATAACGTTTTGTTCAGTGAGATGACGGGACTGGGTGATGCAACAGACGAAGCAAAGCCCAAGAAAAAAGCAGCACGCCCCGATCCTTGTTGCGATTAGATCATAAAAACACCAGCCGTGACGGTTGGTGTTTTTATTTGTGCGAAAAAAGTTGCTGCAATATGCAAAAATTTCAGAAAAAAGTTTCGTTTTGTGCATAAAGTTTTGGTATGTGCATTTACATATCCTTGCCTCGGTGCTATACTGCACGAAAAGGAGGAGATTAGTATGATAACTTTAAAAGCAGATATGAATTCTCCCGTTCAGGAAAACTATTTGGGCCTTGGCGCGATATTCCACCCCTTTGCGGGAATGCCCGACGATGCAGGACGCATCTACACCGAGGAGCAGTGCGAGATGGAAGCAGCACGTGCCGCTTACCTTCGCGTTAAGGTTGTTCGCGGATACTATTCCTGGTATGCCTGGGATAAGGATACAAACACCTGGGACTGGGATAACGAGCGCATGACCGCTGTTTATAACTGGCTTGAGCGTATGAAAAATGCAGGTATTACCGTTGTTCTCAACACAGGCTGGTGGAACATCGGCGACCTTATGGGCAACTACCACGCAGGTCCCTGCCCCTTCTACGTTGAGGGCGATTGGGACAAAACCATACAAAACTATGCCGATTGGGTTTCGGCAAACGTTGAGGAAATCATAATCAAGCGCGGCTTCGATAATGTTAAATATTTCGCCCTCTTCACAGAGCCTAACGAATGCCCCTTGAGGGAATTTCCGAACGAGGACGTTAGAAAAAATTACCGCGAGAGCTGGTATAAGAGTGCCAAGGCGGTACACGATACCCTTTGCGCTAAAGGCCTTCGCGATAAGATTAAGCTTTTAGGTCCTCAGGAGGGTATGGCAAACCGCCCATGGTTTACCGAATGGGCCCTCTCGATGGGCTGCGGCGAATGGCTCGACGGAATTTCAATGCACAACTATCTCCAGTTTAACAGCTGCCCGAAAACCGACGTTCACTCGGGTTCGAAAGCCGTTATATTTCCCTTTGCAGGCGCAAGGCTCCAACAGGACGTAGTGCTTAAAAAGAACACCAATTATACCGTTTCGGTTTGGGTTAAATCCAAAAAGAATATTCCTGTTTCGGATGATTCCTCGGTTGTGTTTGGTCTTTTCGGCCAGGGCTCTTTCTGGCATTATTTCACACACTACTGTGAGCCGAGGGATTCCGTCTTTACCATGACCATACCCGCGAGCGAAATTGAAGAGGACTGGAAAAAGTTTGAATTCACCTTTAACAGCGGAGAGCGCAAGAAGCTGACCGCAGGCCTTTTCTCCAACATGAAGCGCGCCGACGGCATTAAAGATAGCCTCTGGAACGGTCTTCCCTTCCTGCTTGCAAACGGTCTTTCGCTTTATTGTGATGACTTTAATCTCCGCGAAACCGATAGCGGCAAGGAAATGCTCAAGGATACCAGCTTTGAGTGCTGCAATCATTGGTACGTGCTTTGGGGCAGATATCTCTGCACCGATGCTTATGAAAACTGGCTCTCGATGGAAAAGGACTCCATTCGAATTCTTCCCGAAAACCAAAAGAGCAACTACTGGCACGACGAATACAACGTTTCCTTCGACGAAAAGAACGACCCCGAGCACGGCGTATATATGTCGCTCGGTCAGGTTGCCCAGATGAACGGCGGCGGAAAGTGCTCCTTTATGTGGACACTTTTTGACCAGCAATGGCCCAACAATCACACAAACTCCCCCGATGCTTTTGAGGACGGCGTTCATATTCACGGCATTGCCCCCGTTCTTAATAAAACCCTCGTTCCGCATCCGACCTATTATTCCTGGGGGCTTGTTTCCCGCTATACGGGCGGCGAGGGCACCAAGTGCTATGAGGGTATTAACTACTCTGAGGAAAAGGTTGCCATGAACGTTAATGCTCTGCCCGACGGCAACTATACCATTACCGTTGTAAACTATGGCAAAACCGAAGAAGATATAAGCCTTAAATTCAACACCTGCTTCGGCCGCACCTTTAACCGCCACCTCTACGATAGCGCTACTATCGTTCCCGACGAGACTGCAATCCTGCCGGGAATTGACAAGGTGTTCCGCGACGTTACAGACACTATAATCGACACCTTGCCTGCAATGAGCGTTGCCGTTTATACCACGCTCAGCGACTAAAGACATAAAAAACACCCCTTGCCGAACCGGCAGGGGGTGTTTTTCTATTTAATTATTTTGTGCCAAAGAGGCGGTCGCCCGCGTCACCAAGACCGGGGAGAATGTATGCGTTTTCGTTTAAGCAACGGTCGAGCGTTGAAACGAATACGGTTACGTCGGGATGGGTTTTTGCAACCTTTTCCACACCCTCGGGTGCGCCAATAACGGACATAAACTTAATAGTTTTGCATCCGCGCTTTTTGAGCTGAGTAATAGCATCGCAAGCGCTTCCGCCGGTAGCGAGCATGGGGTCGACAACAACGACAACCTTATCCTCAATACCATCGGGCAGCTTGCAATAATATTCGCAGGGCTCAAAGGTTTCCTCATCACGATACATACCAATGTGACCAACTCTGGCGGTGGGGAACAGAACGTGAATTCCGTTAACCATGCCAAGTCCTGCGCGAAGGATGGGAACGATAACAACCGAATTATCCTTAACTACGCGCTGAGTGCATTTTTCAAGAGGAGTTTCAACCTCGACTTCAACGGTGGGAACGTCCTTTAAACACTCAAAGGTCATCAGCGTTGTGATCTCCTCAATAAGCTCGCGGAACTCCTTCATGCTTGTGTTCTTGCTGCGGAGGTGAGCAATCTTATGGTTGATAAGAGGATGATCAAAAATAACTACGTTTTCAAAGTTTTCCATTATTCTGCATCCTTCTCTTTGCCGAGCTTGCTCTTCTCAACCTTGGTAAGTACAGTGTTGGTAACGATACCAACGATAAGTGCGGTTGCGATGGGGGTAACGGTGATAGCCTTGGAGATTATTCCTGCTGCATCGCGTGCATAGGGAATCTGAATCGAAAGGCCGCCGATACCTGCGATAAGAATTGCTGCAACAACGAACATATTCTTATTATCGTCAAGATCGATGTTCTTAAACATACGAAGACCGGAAACAGCAATGAAGCCATAGAGGGTTAAGCAAACTCCGCCCATTACGCAAGAGGGGATGGACTGCAGGATAACCATTAAGGGCTTAATGAAGGAAAGGCCAATGCACATAATAGCGGTAGTAGTGATGGTAACAACCGATGCGTTTTTGGTGATAGCAACGCAGCCTACCGATTCGCCGTATGTAGTGTTGGGGCAAACACCGAAGATGGTGCCTGCGATGGAACCAACACCGTCACCAAGTAAGGTGTTCTTAAGACCAGGCTCTTTAATAAGGTCGCGACCGATGATGGAAGAAAGATTCTTATGGTCAGCAATGTGCTCTGCGAAAACAACAAGTGCTACGGGCAGGAATGCGATAACGATTTCTGCGATAACACCTGCGGTGAGAGCGTTTGTTGCGCCGCCCTTGATTTCATCAATGGCGCCCATAATAGCAAGACGGGGGTAATCAAAGAGTGCTGCGAAGCCGCGGAAGGAGCCGCTTGCATCAACAAAGCAGTTCTTGATGGGGGCGAAATCAACAACGAGGAAGTAGTTGATATCGAAAGCCTTACCGATAACGGTGAATATAGCTGCAGCAGCATAGCCTGCAACAACGCCGAGAATGAACGGAACGAGGCGAGCCATCTTATAGCGCTTCTGAACAGAGCAAATAACGATGGTGAAGAATGCAACGAAACCGCAGAAAAGACCTGCGAGGTTATAGCTGCCGTTAACGGCAACGTTTGCCTTTACCATATCGCCCATAGCATTTCCTGCAAGGGAAAGACCAATGATGGCAACTGTGGGTCCGATGATGATGGGAGGCATAAGCTTATCAACCCAACCGGTACCTACAAAGTGGATGATAACTGCGAGCACTACGTAAACAAGACCTGCAACGGTGGAACCGATGATGATTCCGCAATAGCCATAAGCTACGGCAACGAACAGGGAGTTTAAGAATGCGAACGAGCTGCCGAGGAATACGGGGCTCTTAAATCTTGTGAACAGCTGATACACAAGAGTTCCGACACCTGCACCAAAGATGGCGGCAGGAATCTGAGCGGGCAGACCGATTATCGCAGGAACAGCAATGGTAGCCGCAAGAATTGCGAGCACCTGCTGAAGTGCGAAAATGAGCATAGAGCCAAACTTCGGTCTGTCATGAATGTCGTAAACGAGATTTGCCAAATTAATCACTCCTAAAACATTTTTCTACAGGGTTTGACGCTAAGAACATTTTACCACACTTTTTCGCATTTGAAAATAGGATATTCATAATTTTTTAATATTTTTCATAATTTTTTCTCGCGCCGCTATCTTGCAACGCAGAGTGCAAAATGGTATATTGTTTATATACTGCCTAAGGAGTGGAACCAATGAGTAAAACAGCAAGCAAGATATTACGCGGAGTGCTGCTGCTTTTCGGCGCGGTTGTAACCTTTAACGCCGTTATGCTTTTTATCCTCTCCAATTTTAATATCGGGAATATCTTAACACTGCTGCTTGGCGGTGCGTTTTTGGGATACGGCGTGTTCTTTTCCGCACTTAACCGCATTCTCGCGGTTTGGATAAGGACACTGCTGTGCGGCGGACTTGCCGCCTTATTGCTGTTTATGAGCTTTTTGCTCGTTTTCGGCTCGTTTGACACCGCAAAATATAACGAAGACGCGGTTATCGTTTTAGGTGCCGCGGTGCATGGGGAAACCCCCAGCGCAGTGCTGCGCGGCCGCCTTGATACTGCGGTGCGCTACCACAAGAAAAATCCCGATGCGCTTATAATCGTGAGCGGCGGTCGCGGTCCGCAGGAGGATATAAGCGAAGCCGAGGCGATGAAGCGTTATCTTATCTCTCACGGGGTTGATGAGAGCATTATAATAATGGAAGAAGCCGCCACCAGCACGCTGGAAAATTTCCGTTTCTCGAAGAAAATTCTCGATGAGCGATTAGGGGAAAAATACAGCGTTTGTTATATCACAAACGAATTTCATATCTACCGCGCAGGCGGATTTGCAAAGAAGGCGGGCTTCAGCTCTCCCTCCCACCTGCACAGCAACACCCGCTTTGATTCTATCCTACCCGGCACACTGCGCGAATGTCTCGCGGTGCTTTATTTCTGGGTTGCCGCATAATTCGATTTATCTTTGAGGTGCAAAATGCTAACTAATTATCACACTCATTCCACGTTCTGCGACGGAAAAAGCTCGCTCGAGGAAACCGTGCTATCTGCCATCGATAAAGGATTTTCGGTGCTCGGCTTTTCGGGCCACGCGCATACCGATTTCGATGCGCGCTACTGCATGCAGGATACCGAGGGCTATATCTCCGAGGTGCGCCGCCTGCAAGAAAAATATAAGAACGAACTCGAAATTCTGCTCGGCACAGAGGAGGATTTGCGCCAGCCTGTCTGCCGCGAGCGCTTCGATTATATAATAGGCTCCTCGCACTATTCATTCCTGGGCGATAAGTTTTACGACGTTGACGGCAGCCCCGAAGAATTTCTGGCAGGCGTTGCGGCATGGGGCGGCCCACTCGCCTATGCCGAGGATTATTATAAAACCTTTTGTGAATATATCCTGCGCCGCAAGCCCGATATAATCGGTCA
>JAZOPP010000068.1:0-3143 GCA_045655625.1 Acutalibacteraceae bacterium | reverse complement strand
CACTACGAATGACGTGTTCTCATTCATCACTTTGTATTTCTTCCTGCTGATCGGAGTAATTTTTATACTCTCATTCGACCCAATTAACGGTCAGACGGTGCAGATTATATCGGATGCCGGAGAATATACTGTGGAACACGGATTTTTCAGTAATTTTTCGGCGGCAGTTACCTGTCTCTCCAACGTCGGCCCCGGGTTTGAAGCGCTTGGCCCATACTCCAGCTTTGCAGGATTTAGCTACTTCTCTAAGATTGTTTTGACTCTTACTATGATGATTGGAAGACTTGAGATACTTCCCGTTCTCATTCTCTTCAATCCTAAAACCTGGAAGAAGATTTAGTTATTGATATTATAAACTTTTTGCCCATTTTTGTCAAGTTGACACAGGCGAGGGCAAACAAAAAGACGAGAATTTTTCTCGTCTTTTTGTTTTTTATTCGGTTGTGTAATTATCGAAATACCCCTGAATATGAACGATAGGCGTGCCCTTGTCACCCGAACCGCTCGTCAGGTCGCAGAGCGATCCGATAAGGTCGGTAAGTCTTCTGGGGGTTGTGCCCTCGGACGCCATATTGCCCACAAGGTTAGAGTCCTTCTTCTGAATCTCGCCCTTGATAGCCTCTTTAAGAGCATCGCCTGAGAGGGAGGCAAAATCATTGTCTGCAAGGTACTTAAGCTTAAGCTCGTTGGGAGTGCCCTCAAGACCTGCAGTGTATGCGGGAGAAACGATCGGGTCAGCAAGCTCCCAAATCTTGCCTACGGGGTCTTTGAATGCGCCATCACCGTAAACCATTACCTCGATATTTTTGCCGGTGCGAGTGAGGAACTGCTGCTGCATATCGTTAACAAGATCAAAGCAATCCTGTGGGAAAAGCTTAACCATATCCTCGGTGGATTTATTAGAGCCTAAAAGACCGTATTTAGCATTGAAACCGCTGCCGTTTACGGGAGCGTTCATTATCTCATCAAGACCTACAACACGCTTTGCGCCTGCATCACGAAGAATGCGCTTAGTGCGAGCGCGGCTGTGGATATCGCAGTTGAGAACACTGTCGGTATATCTTAAAATAACGCGGGGATCATTAGCAAGAACAATCTCCGCCTCGGCGCCGCAGGAGCGAATAAGATCGCCATAATATTTTACATAGTCAACACCTGTAAAAGGATGCTTATTCTCGCCAAAAAGCTCGCGATATTTTTCCTCAGAGAGAACGTCGGAATACGGGTTAATTCCAGCCTCGTCAAGCTGATCAAGCGAAACGAGCGCATTGCCAACCTCATCGCTGGGGTAGTTAAGCATAAGAACTATCTTCTTAGCTCCCATAGCAATACCGCGCAAGCAAATTGCAAAGCGATTACGGCTCAAAATCGGGAAAATAACGCCAACAGTTTCACCACCAAGCTTAGCCTTAACGTCGGTAGCAATAGCTTCAACCGATGCATAGTTACCCTGTGCGCGAGCAACAACCGATTCGGTTACTGCAACAACGTCACGGTCACGCAGAGCAAAGCCCTCTGCCTCGGCTGCCTCGATAACGCTGTCAACAACGATTTTACCAATGTTATCGCCTTCGCGAATAATGGGACAACGAACACCTCTCGAAACTGTACCGGTTCTTCTTTCCATAAAAATCTCCTCCAAGATATTGACTTTTTTGTCAAGCATATTATAATACAAATATGGTTATTAGTAAAATAGATAATTCTAACAACGGTGATAAGTGGTGCTTATATGAAAACAAAACTTGATTACTATAAAATTTTTTATGAAACCGCTAAAAATGAATCCTTTTCCACTGCCGCGCGGAATCTATATATTTCGCAGTCGGCAATTTCGCAGTGCATTGGTCAGCTTGAGCGCGATCTTGATACTCAGCTTTTCGTGCGTTCGCGCCGCGGCGTTACGCTTACCAACGAGGGCAAGCTTTTATTCCAAAAAATTGAGAGTGCTATGCTATCCATCGAGCAGGGAGAAAGCCTGCTTGCAAAGTTCAAGCATCTCGATGGCGGAGAGTTGCTCATAGCGGCAGGCGATGCCATAACAACTCATTATCTCCTACCCTATCTTGAGCAATTTCACGCAAAATATCCCGATATACGAATCGAAATGGCGAGTTCATATTCCTCAAGAATGATAGAACATATAAAGGACGGCAAGGCGGAATTAGCCTTCGTTAATATGCCCGTTACGGATGACGAGCTTTGTATCGAACCCTGCCTTGAAATACACGATATTTTCGTGTGCGGAAGCGAATATAAAGCAAAGGCTTCTTATAGCTGGGCGGAAATTGCCAAGGAGCCGCTTATACTCTTGGAAACCAATGCCGTTTCGCGCAGATATTTGGATGAAAAATTCGCAAAGAAAAGAATCCCTTTAAACCCGCAAATTGAAATCGCAGTTCACGATATGCTGCTGCGCTTCGCATCCATTAATCTGGGCGTTGCCTGCGTTGTTAAGGAGTTCTCTGAAAATGCTTTGGAATCGGGCACTATACACACTCTAAACGTTAATCCACCCCTACCGCCGCGCAGTATCGGTTGTGCATATTTAAAGCACAACCCCCTGTCCCCTGCTGCCAAAGCGTTTTTGGAGCTTATCGGCATTAGCATTTAATCATAAAAAAGCCACACCTTTCGGTGTGGCTTTTTTATATATCTAATTTATTTACGTTGGAGATATTGATTCCGAGCGGTATCGGATCGATATTTTTAATTTTAAACAGCTCGCAAGGTGCTACAAGCTCATAGTCGCGCGCTTTGAGTTCTGGCAAAATCACATCTAACGCTTTGCAGGTGTTTTGGGTTACGTGCATGCAGGCAATCGCACCGTCCACAACCGAGCCAAGCACCGATTCGGTAATGGATTCGGGGGTTGATTCAGACGACCAATCCTTGCCGCCGTTTATTCCGCTGCCCATTAGCGGTAATTTTAGCTCACGAGCGGTTTCCAGCACTAAATCATTATAGAAAATATAGGGTAAACGCGCGGTTTTAACGTCATAGCCGATGCGATTTTTTATATCTATTATCGGCCTTATAAATTCCTCTACTATCTCCTCTTTAGTTTCAAGAGAAATCAATGATACGTGGGTTTGACCGTGGGCAACAAGTTCGAAGCCCTTATCAACAGCATACTCAAGCTG
>JAZOPP010000067.1:0-4003 GCA_045655625.1 Acutalibacteraceae bacterium | reverse complement strand
CGCATATCGTCTGTAACTGTTGCAACGGGACAAGCCTGAAGGTTTTCCTTTTCAGCAAGAGCTAAGAATGCATCAACATTTTCCTTTTCAACAACAACAGCCATTCTCTCCTGAGATTCGCTGATTGCAAGTTCGGTACCGTCAAGACCCTCATACTTCTTGGGAACTGCATTCAAATCGATTTCAAGACCATCAGCTAATTCGCCGATTGCAACCGAAACGCCGCCTGCGCCAAAGTCGTTGCAGCGCTTAATCATACGGGTTGCAGTCTTATTACGGAAGAGGCGCTGAAGCTTACGCTCCTCAGGAGCATTGCCCTTCTGAACCTCGGCACCACAGGTTTCAACCGACTGAGCGTTATGTGCCTTGGAGGAGCCGGTTGCACCACCGATACCGTCGCGACCGGTTGCGCCGCCCAAAAGGATTACTATATCACCGGGAGCAGGAACCTCACGGCGCACGTTCTCAGCAGGAGCTGCAGCAATAACCGCACCGATTTCCATACGCTTTGCAGCATAACCGGGATGATAAATCTCATCAACAATACCTGTAGCCAGGCCAATCTGGTTACCATAGGAGGAATAGCCTGCAGCTGCGGTTGTAACAATCTTGCGCTGCGGAAGCTTACCCTTAATGGTTTCACTAACGGGCTTTAAGGGATCAGCTGCACCGGTTACGCGCATTGCACCATAAACATACGAACGTCCTGAAAGCGGGTCACGGATTGCGCCGCCGATACAGGTGGCAGCGCCGCCGAAGGGCTCAATCTCGGTCGGATGGTTATGGGTTTCGTTTTTGAATAATAAGAGCCAAGGCTCGCGAACTCCGTCAACATCAACGTCGATCTTAACGGTGCAAGCATTGATTTCTTCGGATTCATCTAATTTATCAAGCTTGCCGTGTGTTTTTAAATACTTAACGGCAACGGTTGCAAGGTCCATAAGGCAAATCGGCTTGGTGCGACCAAGTTCCTTACGAACTGCAATATATTCATCATAAGACGACTGCAGTAGTTCATCCTCAAACTTAACGTCATCAATTGTGGTTAAGAATGTGGTGTGACGGCAGTGGTCAGACCAATATGTATCGATCATGCGGATCTCAGTAATGGTGGGATCACGATGCTCAGACTTGAAATAATCCTGGCAGAAAGCGATATCATCCGCATCCATGGCAAGACCGTAATCGCGAACAAAAGCCTCAAGACCGTCACGATCGAGATCTATAAAACCATCGAGAGTGCGAACGGTGGTGGGCACCTCGTAAGCCATTTTGAGGGTTTCAGGCTTCTCGAGAGTTGCCTCGCGTGCCTCAACGGGGTTAATAACGTATTTTTTAATCTCTGCAATTTCAGCATCGCTCAAATTACCGTAAAGCGCATAAATCTTTGCGGTGCGAATAAGGGGACGGTCGCCCTGCGAGATTATCTGAATACACTGAGCAGCGGAGTCAGCACGCTGATCAAACTGACCGGGCAAAAACTCAACTGCAAAAACATAAGCACCGCTAAGCTCCGCTTCAGCGGTTGCAATATCGAGCTGAGGCTCGGAAAATACTGTTTTGATAGCGTACTCAAACAGTTCTTCTGTTATATTTTCTGCATCATAACGATTCAGAATGCGAATATCGGTAAGGGATTCGATGCCAAGGAGCGACTTAGCATCCGAAAGAAGAGCCTTTGCTTCATTCGCAAGTTTCTTTTTCTTTTCAACAAATACTCTAAATACCACTTTTATTCCTCCATAGTTGCCATAAGTGCGCGTTTACCAATATCGTTGCGGTAATAAGCATTACCGAATTCTATCTGTTTAACAAGCTTATATGCAGCATCAACTGCTTCACCTAAACTTGCAGCAGTTGCCGTAGCACCTAAAACTCTACCGCCGTTTGTACATAGCTTGCCACTTTTAAGTTCGGCGCCTGCAACATAAACGTTATCAGCAATTTCGTTCGGGATGGTTATTTCATATCCCTTTTCATATGCCTGCGGATATCCATTCGAAGCCATAATTACACAGCAAGCACTTTCTTTTTTCCACTCAACGGTTATGTCCGCGAGGGTCTCATTAGTTACTGCCTGCATAACGGTGAGCAAATCGGAATCCAACAGCGGTAATACAACCTGAGTTTCGGGGTCGCCAAAACGGCAGTTGTATTCAATTACCTTAGGTCCGTTAGGAGTAAGCATAAGACCGAAATAGAGACAACCCTTAAAAGGTCTTCCCTCGGCATTCATAGCGTTTACTGTGGGCAGGAAAATAGTTTCCATACATTGGGCTGCTATAGCTTCAGTGTAATAGGGATTGGGAGCAACGGTGCCCATACCGCCGGTGTTAAGACCAGTATCATTATCGCCTGCACGCTTATGGTCCATAGAGGATACCATAGGAGCAACAGTCTTGCTATCGGTAAAGCAAAGCACGGAAACCTCAGGGCCAGTTAGGAACTCCTCGATTACAATGCGGTCACCGCTCTTGCCAAACTGCTTATCCTCCATAATGGAGCGAACAGCATCCATAGCCTCCTCGCGTGTCATAGCGACAATAACGCCCTTGCCAAGTGCAAGTCCGTCCGCCTTAACAACGGTAGGAATCGGTGCAGTCTTTAAATACTCAAGAGCAGCATCACAATTATCGAAAACTTCATATTCCGCAGTAGGAATACCGTATTTTCTCATTAAATTTTTAGAGAAAACCTTGCTTCCTTCGATAATAGCTGCGTTTGCACGCGGGCCGTAGCATGGAATACCCTTAGCCTCAAGCGCGTCAACACAACCGAGAACCAACGGATCATCGGGAGCAACTACGGCATAATCTATACCCTGCTCTACGGCAAAATTAACAATACCTTCGATATCCTTTGCGCCGATATTAACGCAGGTAGCATCGGCTGCAATGCCGCCGTTTCCCGGCAGAGCAAAAATCTCGGTTACCGATTTGTTTTCCTTTATTTTTTTAACAATGGCATGCTCTCTGCCGCCACCGCCTACAACCAAAACCTTCATTGCTTTCTCCTTTTTGGAAAATCTTTAATGATGGAATAAACGCATTCCTGTGAATGCCATAGCCATTCCGTATTTATTGCAGCAATCAATTACTGCATCATCACGGATGGAGCCGCCGGGCTCGGCAATATATTTAACGCCGCTCTTTTTAGCACGTTCAATGTTATCACTGAACGGGAAGAATGCATCACTACCCAATGCAACACCATCGATAGAAGCGAGATATGCACGAGCCTCCTCATCGGTGAGCGGTTCGGGGCGAGTGGTGAAATAGCGCTGCCAAACACCATCTGCGCATACGTCTTCTTCGTTCTTATTTATATAACCGTCTATAACGTTATCACGGTCGGGTCTGCCGATATCATTCTTGAAGGGCAGAGAAAGAACCTTATCATGCTGACGCAAGAACCAGGTATCTGCCTTGGTGCCTGCAAGACGCGTGCAATGGATTCTCGACTGCTGACCTGCGCCAACGCCGATAGCCTGTCCATCAACGGCATAGCAAACAGAGTTCGACTGTGTGTACTTAAGGGTTATGAGAGCAACGATGAGATCGCGAACTGCGCTCTCGGGGAGTTCCTTATTATCTGTTACAACGTTTGCGAGAAGCTCACGATTTATTTCGAAGTTGTTTCTTCCCTGCTCGAAGGTAATGCCATATACCTGCTTATGTTCAACTGCATCGGGAACATAATTAGGATCAATTTCAACAATATTATAGTTGCCGCCGCGCTTGGTCTTCAAGATTTCAAGAGCCTCGGGAGAATAAGAGGGGGCGATAATTCCGTCTGATACCTCACGGGCGATTATTTTCGCAGTGGTAAGGTCGCATTCGTCGGAAAGGGCGATCCAGTCGCCGAAGGATGACATTCTGTCTGTGCCTCTCGCTCTTGCGTATGCGCAGGCAAGGGGCGAATCGTCAAGACCCTCAATATCATCAACAAAGCATGCCTTTTTAAGAGCGTCGGAGAGGGGCTTGCCTACTGCGGCAGAGGTGGG
>JAZOPP010000066.1:0-10603 GCA_045655625.1 Acutalibacteraceae bacterium | reverse complement strand
AGGAAACCCGGGCCGAAAGGTTGGGGTTTTCCTTTTATCATGAATCAGAAAAGCAGGGACGAGAACCCGTAGGGGGCGTCGAAGCAGGCAAAAAGCCGCGATAGGCTTTTTGCTCTGCCCGAGTCGGCAGCACGAAGGTTTTGGCGCTAACGGCTCGGAGCCGTCGACAAAACCGAGAGCGCACCGTACCCCGTCCGGGTCACCATAAAAGGAAACCCGGGCCGAAAGGTTGGGGTTTTCCTTTTATCATGAATCAGAAAAGCAGGGACGAGAACCCGTAGGGGGCGTAAGCGGAAGAAAACGATTGATAAATCCGTGCGGTTGCCATCGGGAGGAGCAAGCCCCTCCCCTACAATACGAAACTATGTATCACTCCCTCATCCCTGTTGCAGAACCGAGCGCTTAGTGATATAATCTATTTGATGAATATTGATTGTAGGTGCGATTATGGTTGTTTTAATTGCGGGTGCATCCCATACGGGGAAAACCATGCTTGCTCAGCGGCTGCTTGAAAAATATAAATACCCATATCTTTCAATAGACCATCTAAAAATGGGCTTAATTCGTAGCGGTAATACAGAACTTACTCCTATGGATGATAATGAATTAACCGAATACTTGTGGCCGATTGTTCGTGAAATGATAAAAACTGCTATTGAGAACAATCAGAACTTAATTGTCGAAGGTTGCTATATTCCATTCGATTGGCAAAAGGACTTTGAGCAGCAATATCTTGAGCATATTAAATATTATTGTTTGGTGATGAGTGAGAACTATATCAGAAATCATTTTGCAGACATAAAGAAATATGCAAATGTCATTGAAAATCGTTTGGATGATGTCTGCACTTTGGAGAGCGTGTTAAAGGATAATGCCGAAGCCTTAAGGCTTGCGCAACAGCACAAGGTTAATTGCATTCTCATTGACGATAAATATGATATCGATATTGTTTTATAACAAAAACCGCAGTCTGTTTGACTGCGGTTTTCTTTTTTTAGAGTATCTTGTTCATCACAAGGCCTGTGATGAGTTTCGGATAGAAATATGTCGATTTCTGCGGCATTTTCTCGCCCTCGCGGCTGACTGCGGCAATTTCTTCAACTCGGGTTGGGTTAAGGATAAAGCAAGCATTTGCCTCACCCTCGGCGGCGGCAAAAGCCTCGTCAATGCTACGGGTGTAGGTCAGGTTTTTCTGGTTTGCCATGTTTTCCTTGTCTATTTTTAAGATGCGCTCAAGCAGCAGACTGTGCAGCACCGAAACGTCCAGCTCGCGCAGAGCCTTGGATGCATTCGGGAGCACACGTTCCATGGTGGCAGTATCCTTTAGAGTTAAAAGATATGCGCTCGCGCCATCATAAAATCCGAACGCCTTTTTGCCCTCGGCATATTTTTCATCAAGCAGACCCGCGATGGCAGCCTTTTCGGTTTTCTGCACCTCGAAATCCTCCGAGCAGCCGGCAATTACGGCATCGGCGCTGAAGCTATCAAGTCCGCTCACAATACGGTGGGTGGGGAACACCACAAGACCGTCGTTATCCATGTTGATAAGGAACATCATAACGTAGTCGCTGTCGCCCGCGTGGTTGACACTGTCGCGGTAGCGCAGGGCGGTTTCATAACGGTGATGGCCGTCGGCTATGTAGAGCTTGCGGTCTGCAAACTGTGCAACTATTTTTTCAAGCTCTGCTTTATCGGTCACGCGCCACAGGCGGTGGGTAACGCCCTCGCCGTCGGTAAACTCGATTTCGGGAGCGGTGGCCGAATTCTCGGCAACGGTGCGTGCGGTGGAGCCGTCATCGTGATAGAGCGAATAAATCTGGCTGAAGTTGGAGCCGGTTGCCGTCATCAGGCGGAAGCGGTCCTCCTTTGCGCCGTTTAAGGTTTCCTCGTGGGGGAGAACAACGTTTTCACTGAATTCATAAAGGCGAACGCGGCAAACAATTCCTCTAAAAGAATAGCGCTTGCCTGCAACTGTGAAGTCTTCCTCATAGATATAAACGGTCTCGTCCTTGTCCTGCTTTAAAACGCCGTTTTCTATCCAGCTTTGCTGGCGGAGGGCAGCTGCTGCATAGTCGGCAGCCTCCTTGCCGGGAAGCTCGAGTCCGATAATATTGTATTCATTTTTTTCTTTAAAAGCCTTGCGCTCAGCCTCGCTTATAATATCATAAGGAGGGCAACAAAGTTCTTGGATGTTGCCTGCCTTTTTGGTAAAACGAAGGGCGCGGAAGGGCCTGATTTCTGCCATTAAAATCACCTCGTTAGTATTTTATAGTAAATTCTCCGCTCAGTCAATAAAATCTTGCTTTAAAGGCAGTAAAGATGTATAATAAATATAATTTGTTAAAGACAAGTTTACAAATTGCGTAAATTTGTTTGGTAACATCAATTCAGTACTCTTTATGCTTTGCATAAACGTTTGGAGGTAAAAATATGATTGAAGTTTCCGCTCTTTCCAAAAGATACGGAAATCATCTTGCCGTCAGCGACGTTAGCTTTAAAATCGAGGATGGCGAGGTTATTGGTTTTCTGGGCCCCAACGGTGCAGGAAAATCAACAATAATGAATATCTTAACGGGTTATCTCTCGCCCACCGCAGGCAAGGCGAATATTGATGGCTTCGATATTGTTGATAGCCCTGCCGATGCCAAGCGCAGAATAGGCTATCTGCCTGAGATTCCCCCGCTTTACACTGATATGACCGTTAAGGAATATCTTTTCTTTGTTTACGATCTTAAAAAAGTTAAGCTGCCCAAGCGCCCGCACATTGATGAAATCTGCCGCTTGGTTAAAATTGACCACGTTGCAAACCGCCTGATAAAAACCCTCTCTAAAGGCTATCGCCAGAGAGTTGGTATCGCGCAGGCGCTCGTAGGCAACCCCGATGTTCTCATTCTCGATGAGCCGACGGTTGGTCTTGACCCCAAGCAGATTATAGAAATCCGCAATTTAATTTCAAGGCTCAGCAAAAACCACACCATTATTCTCTCATCCCACATCCTCTCCGAAATTCAGGCTGTGTGCGGCAGAATAATCGTTATCAACAAGGGCAAAATCGTTGCCGACGGCACACCCGATGAGCTTTCCGAGCGTGTATCGGCAGATAAATCGCTCGAGGTTGCCGTTTGCGGCCCCGAAAAGGACGTGGAGAAGCTGCTTTCGGGTATCGCTGGAGTTGAGGCTGTTGAATCGCTCGGCAAGGGCGCCGCAGGCAGCGCAGTGTTCCGCGTTATTCCCGGCGAGGGAGCCGAGGTTCGCCGTGATATGTTCGAGCGCCTGGCTGACCGCAACTGGCCCATCATGGAGCTTAAATCCAGCGCACTCACGCTTGAGCAGATATTCCTGCGCCTGACCGATGAAACCTTAAACTCTAAGGCTTTACTTTCAAACAAGGAGGAGAATAAGTAATGACTGCTATATTCAAACGCGAATTTAAGGCTTATTTCACCTCTCCGCTTGGTTATCTTATTATTGCCGTTATGGCTCTGTTTGAGGGAATATTCTTCCTGTCTATCCTCAAGGCGGGTTATGCCGATAACGAGGTTGTTGTTTCCACCTCGCTCATGATAGTAACCTTTGCCGTTCCGGTGCTCACAATGCGCCTTTTCAGTGAGGAGCGCAAGCAGAAGACCGACCAAATCCTGCTCACTGCACCCGTAAGCCTTTGGGGCATCGCTCTCGGCAAGTTTTTCTCGGCACTCGCGGTTTATGCACTTTCCTTTGCACCCACCTTTATTTATGAGATTATCCTCACCACCAAGCTCGAAAGCCTTAACTGGATGATTTATTTCGGTGCGCTTTTCGGCTGTCTGCTTTATGGTGCGGCTCTTATATCGGTTTGTATGTTCATCTCGGCACTCACCGAGAGCCAGGTGGTATCTGCGGTGCTCGGAATCGTTGCCTCCATCATTCTCTATATGGCAGATTCCTTCGCATCCATGACCGGCAGCGTTTGGCTTGTAAACGCCGTAAAGAACGTTTCCTTTATGGGCCGCTATAACACCTTCTATTTAGGTATTATAGATTTTTCAAATATCGTATTCTTTGTAAGCATTGCGTTCTTCTTCATATTCTTATCGGTTCGTATGCTTGAGAAAAAGCGTTGGGCTTAAAGGAGGTGCGCTGATATGAAATTTTTTAACAAGAGCGAAGGAGCAGAGAAGGTTAAAAATCAGTTCCTTTTAAAGCGCGGCGCATACACCGCAGCGCTCATAGCCATAGTGCTGGCGGCTGTTGTAGCACTCAACGTTTTCTCAACCGTTATTGCGCGCCGTTTCCCCACGAATATTGACCTTTCTGCAACCGGTACTGCCACCTTGTCCAAGGATAACATTAAGTATATCGAGGACGTAAAGCAGGAGGTTAACGTTGTTGTTTGCGCCACTAAGGATGGCTATATAAGCCAGGAGATGGCGGAAAAGTGCCGCCAAAACTATTATCTCGCAATATCCGACGGCACCTATCTCGAACAGACCCAGCGTTTGCTCGAGCAGTACACCAAATACAACAAGAACATAAAAGTGACCTATTCTGACCCCGACGTGGCAAGCTTCAACTCGGTGCAGAAAATCGTTGAAAACACCACCCTCTATTACGGCGACGTTTTGGTTTACTGCACACGTACCAACGATAAGGGCGAGCAGACCACCAACGCCCGCATTGTTCGCGTAACCGATATGTATGAAAGCGTTCAGGACTATAATTATATGGATTACGCAGGCAACGTATATTCGGTTATCACCGGCTCCAACGTTGAAACCGCCATTACCAGCGCGATTTATGGTGCGCTCAGCGAAAAGAGCAACACCGTTGCGCTGCTCTCGGGCATTGGCGGAGAGAAAGCCTTCGATGGTCTTTGGGCAAACCTCACCCTCAACAACTACGACGTGGTTGAAGTAACCGATAAAATCCTCACCTCCATTCCTAAGGAGGCGGATATCGTGGCACTCGCAGCCCCCACGAGAGACCTCTCGGCTGTCGAGATAGATATTCTCGAAAAGTTCCTCGATAACGGCGGCGAAAAGGGTAAAAACCTCATGGTTTTCTGCGATGGCACCAAGTCGGGTTACCCCAACCTTTATGCCTTCCTCGCTGAGTGGGGTGCCAATGTTTTAGAGGAAAAGCTGGTTTATGAAACCGATTCCAGTTTCTATTATTACGTTCCCACCTGTCCGCTCCTTTTAAATCTCAAATCGGATTACACCGATTTTATAAACAAGGATGAGCTGCTGTTCGTGTCTACCAACATTGTTCCCATGGAGCAGGCGTTTGAAACCAAGGGCAACCGCGTTTCCAACGTGCTCTTTGCAACCACCGAAACAACCGTGGCAGCACCGATGGATATAGACGTTTATAAGTGGGCGCCCTCGGCTTCGGATGAGAAAAAATCCTATGCCGTTGCCATCTACACTCATGATACCGTCTATGATGGCGATTTAGGCGCCAAGAGCAGCGGTGTTTTCGTTTGCTCCAGCGCAGATTTTATCGCCGAGGATTGGAATGCAGTTCCAAGCGTTGGCAACGTTAAAAGCGTAGTTTCCGTACTCAATAATCTCTGCGGTCGCGATACCACCGAAATTTATTTCAACCTGAAGGTTGCCGCCAGCACCAAGATAACTCCTCCCACGGCAGCGGCAGAAAAAATGTATCGCATCGTGTTTGTAGTTCTCCTGCCCATCGCCGTTATGGCTGCAGGAATATTCGTCTGGATCAGGAGGAGCAGAAGATGAACCCCTTAGGCGAAGAAAATAAAAACATCCCCGAGGACGAGGAGTTCTCCACAATATTTACCTCCTCGCCCACAAAAGCCGCTGCCCCTGCCAAGAAGAATGGCAAGATGCTTAAAAAGATATTAGTATCATTGTTGGCACTTGTTGTGCTTGGCGGCTCGATAGTCGCGGTCAAGGAGCTCATCCCCGAAAAGGAAGATGAATTCTTTGAGGAAACCGAAAACATTCCGGTTGTTCCGCTTGCGGCAGAAAAGGTTAAGTCGATAAAAATAACACGTAAAAATTCAGTTTCCACCTATCTCGCCACCGTCACCGAGGAGACCGATGAGGAAACGGGCGAGAAGGTATCTAAAGTGACCTGGACCATAGCGGGCATTGATCCCTCGTTGACCGAAACCACCGCTATCAGCATGGTGACCGATACGCTGCTGTCCTTGCGTGCAACACGCACGATAGAGCGTGAGGAGGGCGCCGATTACGGCTTCTCTGACCCGCAATACGTAATCGAGGTAACGGGTCTTGATGCCGCCGATAATATCACCCTCACGATAGGAGGCGCCACGCCGTCGAACAGCGGCGTTTATGCCGAAATGGGCGGCACTATCTACCTTATAAGTGAGGATGCGGCGGATGACTTTGGCAAGACCGATGAAGAAATGGCAACCAGTTTTGCTATTTCTGCCGCGACAGTTGATGCCGATTCGCTCAATTATTTCACCGATACCACCCTCACGGGCTTCGATAGAATAACCCTCTCGGGCAAAAACTTCCCGAGCACCCTCCGCTTTGAGATGAACAAGACGGAGGATGACGGCAACTATAACGATTATATAATGACCTCTCCCTGCCGCCGCTATGCCGACACTACGAACGTCGCCGCGCTGCTGGAGATAGCCTCAAAAGGACTCACCGCCGCCGGGGCTTATAAGTATAACCCCACCGCGGCAGACCTTAAAAAGTATGGTCTTACGGCACCCGAGCTCAAACTCACGATAGAGTTTGGCGGCAAAAAGGTTGAACTCAAGGCATGTCGCTATGATGATGAATATTTCGCCGTGCTGGTAACCGGCAAGGAGAATATCATCTTCAAGGTGGCAAACAGCTTCCTGCCCTTTGCCGAATTTGAGGAAACCGCCTTTGCAAACAAGCTTATCTTTATGGATACGATTAGTGATTTCACTAATATGACCTTTAAAACTCAGGGCGCAACCTATTCCTTCGGCATTGATTATACACCCGAGACCGATGAGGAAAAAGAGAGCTATTCCATCACCGCAAACGGCAAGGAAATAAAGGCTGAGAATTTCCAGAACTTCTATCAGTATCTGGTAATCGAGTGCAACGAGGTGACCCTTAAAAAGCAGGGCGGCACCCCCGTGCTTACTGTAACCGCCAAGGGCGAGAAGGTAAATCGCGAGATAAAGTTTATAAAGCATTCCGACCGTCGCTATTACGTAGAGGTTGATTCAGCTCCGATAGGCTTCATCTCCTCCACCAATATGGATAAGATATTAGATTACCTGCCCAAGGCAGCAGCTGATATCGAGGTTCCTGCGGCTGTGTAAAATTAAAAGGACTTTAAGCAAAATGCTTAAAGTCCTTTTAATTATATCTCGGATAAGAATTCCGCCGCGTTTTTAGGGGAAAGCCCCATATCGCAAAGGCTTTGGTGGCATATCGGCGTGCGGAACGCTTTGCCCACCTCGCGAAACAGCGGAATATCATTCTCGCCATCACCGAGCGCCACTGCCTGTTCGGGGGAAACGCGCAGCTTTTCCATAAGCGTTTTGGCTGCACTGCCCTTATTGGCGCAGGGAGCAACGTATTCATATATATCACCGCTTTGGTAGCAAAGGCGCGCGCCCTCACCGTGGTAGGCTCTGCCATAGAGCGCAATTTTGAGGGCCTCACCGCCTGCACGGTTGAGGGTCGAAATAACGTTCTGCTCGCTAAGACCGGCTTCTATTTCGGTCTCGCCACCGCGGCAGAAAAGGGTTGCGCGGGTATCGCCCGAGAGGATTCGCTCGGGGTAGGGCAGGCGGCGCTTGGCAAGCACGCAGTCGCGATGCATAGTAAGCGCGCCGTCAAGGCAGATGAATATAACCCTGCGGTAAAGCTCGCCGAAAAGGCTTTTAAGCTGGCTATAGGGTCTGCCGCTCGCAACGCAGAAATAAATGCCCTTGTCGGTTATTCTTTTTATCTGTGCCAGTGTTTCGGCAGAGAGGCGGTCGCGCCCCGCAGGCAGGAGTGTGCCGTCAAGGTCGCAAAAAACGATTCGTGTCATATTTTCTCCTTTTGGGGTTTACTTTACACCCTCGGTGTGATAAAATATCTCACCGAAAAGAGGTAATTTTTAATGCTTATTGATATAGAAACGCTATTTAATAACGTTCTGCTTTTAATGCTTATGCTCGTTCCGGGCGTTATAATGGCAAGGCTGCTGAAAGGTGATAAAAGCTTTGCAAACGGGCTATCCAAGCTCGTGCTTTATATCGCAACCCCGGCTATGATGATTTCGCCCTTTATCCGCGAGTTCGAAAAAGAAATGCTTGGCGGTATTATAGCATCCGCGCTGCTTACCGCAGCGGCAATGCTTTCGTTCTTCTTAGCATCGTTTTTAATATGGGGCGAGAGCCGCGTTAAAAGAACGCTGCAGTTCTCGATCATTTTTTCCAACGCAGGCTATATGGGCATTCCGCTTATCGAACTCTTGCTGGGCGCCGATGCAGCGATATATGCCACCGCTGCCAACGTGTCCTTTAATCTTCTGCTTTGGACACTCGGTTGTTTTGTTTACACCCACGATACGAAATATATGCGCCCCTTAAAAATAGCCACAAACCCCGTTATAATAGGTATGGCTGTGGGACTTTTGCTTTTCTTCACTCCTGCCAGCCGCTACGTGCCGAACGTGGCAAGCTCGGCTATCGATATGCTTAAAGGGCTGGTAGCGCCCATCTCTATGATGGTGGTAGGCTATCACGCGGCAACCGCCAATTATAAGCGCGTGCTCGCGCGCGGCAGTCTTTGGTTTTCTGTGGCTCTTCGCCTGCTTATCTGCCCCGTTGTAACTTTCGCCCTTTTAAAGGTGCTGAGCGCCGTGGGCATCTATTCAAACACCGTGGTGGCCACCGTTGTATTCATAGCGGCGGCAACTCCCTCGGCAACGGCAACAAGTATGTTTGCTGAAATGTTTGATGGCGATACCGAGGTTTCGGGAGTTTTAGTGCCGATAAGCACCGTGCTCTCACTTGCAAGCATGCCGCTTACTGCGCTGCTGCTTAAGCTTTATTAAATATAACACACAAAAAACGCCTCTGTCAATCACAGAGGCGTTTTCATTTTACAGTATGCTATGTTTTACAACCAATGCGGCGAACACGATGGATACCATCGAAAGCAGCTTGATGAGAATGTTGATAGCGGGGCCTGAGGTGTCCTTAAAGGGGTCACCAACGGTGTCGCCAACAACCGAAGCCTTGTGGTTATCGCTGCCTTTGCCGCCGAAGTTGCCGCCCTCGATGTGCTTCTTGGCGTTATCCCAGGCGCCACCCGAGTTCGACATAAACACAGCGAGCAGGAAGCCCGATGCGGTAGCACCTGCCAGCAAGCCAACTACCGACTGATAGCCGAGCACCATACCCACGGCAACGGGGGTGATGATAGCAACCAGCGTGGGCAGAATCATCTCGCGAAGCGAAGCTTTAGTGCAAAGGTCAACGCAGGAAGCATAATCAGGCTCGCCCGTGCCGTCCATAAGTCCGGCAATTTCCTTAAACTGGCGGCGAACCTCGCGCACAACCGACTGAGCCGCCTTACCGACCGACTCCATAGTAAGAGCGGCGAAAACGAAGGGCAGGCACGCGCCGATAAACAAACCGATGAGAACGCGGGGGTTCATAATATCAAAGGTTAAATCAGCGGTCGGGTTGAATTCGCGAACCTTATCTATATAAGAAGCCATAAGTGCGAGTGCTGTGAGTGCGGCAGAGCCGATAGCAAAGCCCTTACCTGTTGCGGCGGTGGTGTTGCCCAGTGCATCAAGTGCATCGGTGCGCTCGCGCACCTCCTTGGGCAGACCCGACATTTCAGCAATGCCGCCCGCGTTATCGGCAACGGGGCCGTAGGCATCGGTCGCTAAGGTGATGCCAAGCGTTGAGAGCATTCCAACAGCCGCGAGTGCGATACCGTAAAGTCCGTAGCTTGCAACGGTATCCTTAAAGCCGCCTGCGGCAAAGTATGCCACGAGAATGCAAACGGCAACAATAATAATCGGAAGCAGGGTAGACATCATTCCAAGTCCCAAGCCGCCGATTATGATGGTGGCGGAGCCGGTCTCGGATTTGCCTGCGAGCTTGCGGGTGGGCTTATAGGAATCGGAGGTGAAATATTCCGTCGCCTTGCCTATGAGCACACCACCGATAAGACCCGAAAGAATCGAGAAATAAAAACCAACGTGGGAGAAATCACTAATGCCCTCGCCCAGCACCATATTAACGATGGGAAGCGAGACGACAGCGATTGCGATTGCGCTGAAGTTAGTTCCGCGCGAGAGGGAGGAAAGCAGGCTCTTCTGGGTTGCATTTTCCTTGGTGTGAACCAAGAAACTGCCCACGATAGAGCAAACTATACCAATAGTGGCGAGCAGCAGCGGCAGAGCCATTGCTTTAAAGCCGCCAAAGGCTGCAACGCCCAGCGCGCAGCAGGAGATTATCGAGCCAACGTAGGATTCATAAAGGTCGGCACCCATGCCTGCAACGTCACCAACGTTATCACCAACGTTATCGGCAATAACGGCAGGGTTGCGGGGGTCATCCTCGGGGATGCCTGCCTCAACCTTACCAACCAAGTCGGCGCCAACGTCGGCCGCCTTGGTG
>JAZOPP010000065.1:0-9634 GCA_045655625.1 Acutalibacteraceae bacterium | reverse complement strand
CTCGGAATGCAGGGCATGCACGGACATTATGCATCCTCAACCGCTATGCACCATGCCGATTGCATCATAGCACTGGGCGTTCGCTTTAACGACCGCGTTACGGGCAACCGCGCAAAATTTGCAACACGCGCCAAAATAGTTCACATTGATATTGACGGCGCTGAGCTTTCCAAAACCGTAAACGCCAACGTGGGTCTCCGCGGCGACATTAAGCAGACCCTTATAAAGCTGCTTCCGCTGCTTTCGGGCGGCAAAAAGGACGACTGGCAGAAAAAGATTGCCCGTTGGAGAGAGGAAGAAATCGATACCCTCGATAACCGCGATGGCATGACTCCCCGAAACGCAATCCTCACCCTGAACCGCCACTTAAAATATGATACCCCCGTTGCGACCGACGTTGGTCAGCACCAGATGTGGACCGCGCAGAACATAAGCCTTAAAACCTCCCGCAGATTTATATCAAGCGGCGGCTTGGGCACTATGGGCTTCGGCCTCGGCGCCGCAATAGGCGCGCAGATAGGCACGGGAGAGAGCACCGTTCTCGTTACGGGTGACGGCAGCTTCGGAATGTGCTTAAATGAGCTTGCCACCGCAGTATCGCAAAAGAGCCCCGTGGTTATTTTGCTGCTTAACAACGGCGTGCTGGGAATGGTTCGCCAATGGCAAACCCTTTTCTTTGATAAGCACTATTCGCAAACCGTTCTCGACCGCAAGACAAACTTTGTAAAACTGGCTGAGGCTTTCGGCGCTCAGGGCGAAACCGCTACCACGGTGGAGGAGCTCGACCGCGCGCTGCTTAACGCCTTCGCAGCCGACGGACCCTATCTTGTTGAATGCATTATCGATAAGGATGAGTTCGTTCTCCCCATGCTTCCGCCCGGCGGCAGTATGGATGATATGATAGTAAAGGTTGGTGACTGATATGCTGAGATATACCGTAGCCGTTCTGGTTCGTAACCAGTTTGGTGTGCTGAACCGCGTAACCAGCATGTTCCGCCGCCGCCAGTTTAATATCAACAGCTTAACCGTTAGTGAGACCGAATCTATTGAGTTCTCCCGAATCACCGTTCAATTCGAGGGTGAGAAGAACGCAAAGGACCAGCTCGTTAACCAGCTTTATAAGCTGCCTGACGTTTGCTCGGTTAAGGAAATCGAGGGCGATACCTCGATAAGCCGCGAGCTTATGCTCATAAAGGTTAAGAACTCTCCCGAGCAGTATCCCGAGATTCGCGCCGCTGCTGAAGCCTTCCACGTTAAAACGGTGGACTACAGCCGCGATTCGATAATGCTCCAGATGACCGATGAAAGCCGTCGCATTGATGATTTTATTCGCTTGATGGACGACTTCGAAATTCTCGAAATTTGCCGAACAGGTATCGTGTCGCTCGAACGTGGCGACACCACTATCCGCAAGGTAACAATTATATAAAACAGAAAGAGGTAATTTATTATGGCAAACAGAATTTTTTATCAGCAGGATTGTGATTTACAGAAATTAGCAGGCAAGACCGTTGCTATCATCGGCTACGGCAGCCAGGGTCACGCTCACGCACTCAACTTAAAGGAGAGCGGCGTTGACGTTATCGTTGGTCTTTACGAGGGCTCCAAGAGCTGGGCAAAGGCTGAAAAGCAGGGTCTCACCGTTATGACCAGTGCCGAGGCCGCCAAGAAGGCTGACGTTATTATGATCCTCATCAACGATGAGAAGCAGGCAAAGCTTTATAAAGAGAGCATCGAGCCCAACCTCACCGAGGGCAAGACCCTTGCTTTCGCACACGGCTTTAACATTCACTTCGGCTGCATTAAGCCCCCGAAGAACGTTAACGTTATCATGATCGCTCCCAAGGGCCCCGGCCACACCGTTCGCAGCGAGTATCAGGCCGGCAAGGGCGTTCCCTGCCTTATCGCAGTTCATCAGGATGCAACAGGTGACGCCTGGGATATAGGTCTTGCATATGCACTCGGTATCGGCGGCGCTCGCGCAGGTGTTCTTGAAACCAACTTCCGCACCGAGACCGAAACCGACCTCTTTGGTGAGCAGGCTGTTCTTTGCGGCGGCGTTTGCGCACTTATGCAGGCAGGCTACGAGACCTTAGTTGAAGCAGGCTACGATCCCCGTAATGCTTACTTCGAGTGCATCCACGAGATGAAGCTCATCGTTGACCTTATCTATCAGAGCGGCTTCAAGGGAATGCGTTATTCCATCTCCAACACAGCTGAATACGGCGACTACATCACCGGTCCCAAGATCATCACCGATGAAACCAAGAAGGCTATGAAGAAGGTTCTTTCCGACATTCAGGACGGCACCTTTGCCAAGGACTTCTTACTCGATATGTCCGATGCAGGCGCTCAGGTTCACTTCGGCGCTATGAGAAAGCTTGCTGCTGAGCATCCCTCCGAAATCGTTGGCGAGGATATCCGCAAGCTCTATAGCTGGAACGGCGAAGATAAGCTTATCAACAACTAATCTTTTAATTTCGGGGAAGGCTTTTTAGCCTTCCCCATAACCGCTTTTTGAAAGGAACTTTTTATGAAAAGTGACGCTATAAAACACGGAGCAGGCAACGCGCCTCACCGCGCGCTCTACCACGCTCTCGGAATGACCCGCGAGGAGCTCGACCGTCCGCTTATCGGTATCGTTAGCTCTTATAACGAAATCGTTCCGGGCCATATGAACATAGATAAAATAACCGAAGCGGTTCGCCTCGGTGTTGCTATGGCGGGCGGAACCCCCATCGTGTTCCCTGCCATCGCAGTTTGTGATGGTATTGCAATGGGTCACGAGGGAATGAAATATTCGCTCGTAACGCGCGACCTTATTGCCGATTCCACCGAAGCAATGGTCAGAGCCCACGGCTTTGACGCGCTGGTTATGATACCCAACTGTGATAAAAACGTGCCCGGTCTTTTAATGGCGGCGGCACGACTGAATATTCCCACCATTTTTGTAAGCGGCGGTCCTATGCTTGCGGGTCACGTGGATGGTCACAAGACCAGCCTCTCCTCCATGTTTGAGCAGACCGGCGCATTCCAGGCAGGCAAAATTGATGAGGCAAAGCTCACCGAATATGAGTGCAAATCCTGCCCCACCTGCGGCTCCTGCTCGGGAATGTACACCGCAAACTCCATGAACTGCCTCACCGAGGTGCTCGGAATGGGTCTTCGCGGCAACGGCACCATCCCTGCCGTTTATTCGGCAAGAATTGAGCTTGCCAAGCACGCAGGCATGCAGATTATGGAGCTTTGGAAGCAGAATATCCGTCCGCGCGATATTATGAACGAGGCAGCATTTATGAATGCCCTCACGGTTGATATGGCGCTCGGTTGCTCCACCAACAGCATGCTCCATCTGCCCGCTATCGCTCACGAGTGCGAAATCGATATTAACCTCGATATTGCAAACAAGATAAGCGCCAAGACCCCCAACCTCTGCCACCTTGCACCCGCGGGTCGCGCATATATGGAGGACCTTGATGAAGCAGGCGGCGTTTATGCCGTTATGAACGAACTGAGCAAAAAGAACCTGCTCAACACCGATTGCATCACCGCAACCGGCAAAACGGTTGGTGAAAACATCAAAAACGCCATTAACCTTGACCATAACGTTATCCGCCCCATCGATAACCCCTATAGCCAGACGGGTGGTATCGCCGTGCTTCGCGGTAACCTGGCCCCCGACGGTGCGGTTGTTAAGCGCAGCGCCGTTGCTGATTCGATGCTCTGCCACGAGGGTCCCGCCCGCGTGTTTGAGAGCGAGGAGGAGGCACAGTCCGCTATAAACGCAGGTCTTATCAACCCCGGCGACGTTGTTGTTATACGCTATGAGGGTCCGAAGGGTGGTCCGGGAATGCGCGAGATGCTCAACCCCACCTCTGCCATTATGGGTATGGGACTTGGTGAGAGCGTAGCACTTATCACCGATGGTCGCTTCAGCGGTGCAACCCGCGGCGCCTCGATAGGTCACGTTTCTCCCGAGGCTGCAAGCGGCGGCCCGATAGGCATTGTTCGCGAGGGTGATATTATCAGCATCAATATCCCCGAAAACCGCCTTGAAATCAAGATAAGCGATGAAGAACTCGCTTCCCGTCTTGCCGCTTTCACCCCCAAGCAGAAGCCCCTTTCGGGATACCTAAAGCGTTATGCCGCCGCCGTTTCGAGCGGTGCCACAGGCGCTATCTTAAACTAAGGAAGATTTTTTATGAAATTATCCGAGCTTTCTCTGCGTATGCACGCGCTTTCGGTTTTTCGCAGTCTGCTGGAGGATGAGGTTATCTATAACCTGCTCACCTTTATCGACGTGCGCGAGGTAAACGAACGCACCGCGGTTTCGGCATATTCGGAGTTTGTTTCCTCGCTTTATTCGGTTGGCGGTGACCTCTCCGCACATATCAAAACCCTCGTTTATAACGATGAAAACGTTTATATCCGTGCGGTTGGCAGCAAAAAAGAGATACCAGAATATATGGATGAGGCGGTTAAAGCCGAGCTTTCAACCCTCTCCTCCCTCGCCTCACTCTCGAGCGAGGACCTCACGGAGGGTCTGCCCTCTCCGCTGCCGCGATTTGCTTCATTCGCTACCTCGCTTTGCGAAACTTATATGGAGCGCGCCGCAAACATAGGCAAATACGGCTACGGCATCTATGCAAAATACCGTATGTTTTATCTCTCTGAGGAGGGAAAAATCACGCCCGTTTGCCATCCCGACCCGATTTCTCTTTCGAGCCTTGTGGATTATGAGCGCGAGCAGAAAATTATCCTTGATAACACCCGCGCACTGCTTTCAGGCAAGCCTGCCGCAAACATTTTGCTGACAGGTGATGCCGGCACGGGCAAATCCTCAACCGTTAAGGCGATAGTTAACGAACTTTATACCGAGGGGCTGCGCATTTTGGAGGTTCGCAAGGAACAGCTTCATTCCATCCCTGCCCTGCTCGATGAGCTCAACTCTAACCCCTTAAAGTTCATCCTCTTTATCGATGACCTTTCGTTCGGCAAAGATGATGATAACTATAGCGCCCTAAAGGCAATTTTAGAGGGCTCGGTTTCGGCTAAATCGCAAAACGTTGTGATTTATGCCACCAGCAACCGCCGCCACCTCGTGAAAGAAAGCTTTGCCGACCGTGAGGGCGATGATATCCACTTTAACGATACTCTGCAGGAGATTTTATCGCTTTCCGACCGTTTTGGAATCCGTATCACCTTCCGCCGACCCGACAAGGCAACCTATCTCGACATTGTCAGAAGCCTTGCCGTTCAGCGCGGTTTGGATTTCGAACCCGCGAAACTTTATCTCGATGCCGAGCAGTTTGCTCTCGCTCGCGGAGGCAGAAGTCCCCGCGCCGCCCGCCAGTTTGTTGATTCCCTGCAATCAACCGACGGCGAAGGGATAAATATAATGTAAAAAAGCACACCCCGTTTTGGGGTGTGCTTTTTTATGCATTAAATAATTTTTCGCTGGCGAAGCGTGTATCGGTCGTTACGTTCATTCGCATTTTGCGCAGAACCGATTCATCGCCCGAATTTAAAATATGGGTTGAATGCAGCTCACAGCCCTTGAGCTTGGGTAGCTGCTCTACCGCGCGCTTTGCAACGGGGTCGGTTACCGCGCAGATATAGAGTGCCGAGAGCACGTCGTCGGTCTTGAGCACACTTATACCGCTGCTGCTACCGCCGAGCAGTTCGTTCTTTAAGGAGAGCAGAGGCTCTAAAACAGCAGGACTCATAAGCAGCGTGGATTTCGGAATATCGGCAAGCACCTTAATGCTGTTTAAGAGCGCGCCGCTCGATGCACTCATAAGTGCGGTTGCCTTACCTGTTATAACTCTGCCATCGGGCAGCTCAATTGCGGCGGCAGGAACGTTGCCGCAGGCAGCGCTCTTTCTTCTCGCGGGGGCAACAACAGGGCGAGCATCCTCAGTTATTTCGAGCTGCTCCATAATGTTGCGAAGCTTCAGCACCGTTTCAATCGGCTCTTTGCCCTGCTTATGATCGGCAAGGCCGCGCAGATATCTGCGAACAACCTCCTGACGGCTTGCCTCGCGGCAGGCTTCATCATCAAAAATTCCATAGCCAGCCATATTAACACCCATATCGGTGGGGCTGCAATAGAATTTATCATTGCCGGTTATCTTAGTGAGGATTCGGTGAACAATGGGGAATGCCTCAACGTCGCGGTTATAGTTAACGGTGGTAACCCCGTAGTGTTCGAGGTGATAGGGGTCGATCATATTAACGTCCTGCAGATCGGCGGTTGCCGCCTCGTATGCAAGGTTAATGGGGTGATTAAGCGGAATATTCCAAATCGGGAAGGTTTCGTATTTACCGTAGCCTGCGGTTATTCCGCGCTTATACTCGTGATAAACCTGCGAAAGGCAGGTCGCAAGCTTGCCGCTGCCGGGACCCGGCGCAGTTACAACAACGAGTGGCTTGGTGGTTTCGATATAGGGGTTAGTGCCATAGCCCTTGTCGCTTACTATATAATCAACGTTGTGGGGATAGCCGGGGATGGGCTTGTGCACGTAATATTTAATTCCGCGGGCATCGAGCACGCGCATAAATTGGTCGGCTGCGGGCTGACCGCCATATTTGGTGATGACAATGCTGTTAACCTCGATATTCATTGCCTTAACGAGGTCTATCTGGCGCAAAAGGTCAAGGTCGTAGCTGATTCCAAGGTCGGCGCGGATCTTGCTTTTTTCGATATTCTCTGCGCTGAGGCAGAAGATTATCTCAACCTGGTCCTTCATGGTCTGCAGCATGCGGATTTTTGCGTCAGGCGCAAAGCCGGGCAGAACGCGGGAAGCATGGAAATCATCAAACAGCTTGCCGCCAAACTCAAGGTATAGCTTGCCGTTGAAGCGAGCAATACGCGAGAGGATGTTTTCGCGCTGCTTTTCCATATAAAGTTGATTATCGAAACCTTTTTTTACCATTTTGTCACCCCATCTCAAATCACTAAATAATTGTATCACAAACGGCAATTTACTGCAACAGAAAACTACAAAATTTTTATCTTACTCTGAAGGCTTTTGTGGTGTAGCCCGTTACGCGCTTGAAATATTTAAGGAAATGGTTATAATCCGCAAAGCCGACCTGCTCGGAAATCTCTGCTACGGGCATATCGGTGTTTTGCAGCAGCTCTATCGCCTTGTTAACGCGGTAAGAGAGCAGATATTTGTGCAACGACATTCCCGTGTGCTGCACAACAAGATGGTTTATATAATTAGGATGATATCCGAATTTTTTGCCCAGCATAATGTTGCTTATGTTTTCGGCATAGTTATCAGCTATGTATTGCAGCACCTCATAAACCTTGCCCTTGGAACGGCGAATGTTATCGCGCTCAAGCTGGCATTCGCGCAACGTTTCGGTGAGCACCGCCATGAAAAGACCCGAAATCTTAACGTTATAGAAGCTGCGGCGGCTGTTATACTCACTGCAGATTTCTCTTATCTGGTCCTCAAGCAGATGCATATTATTTATATAAACCACGTCGTTTAAAATATCTGCATCCGAAAAGGTTACCTGTTCGAGCACCGCCGAGCGATCAAAATCGGCACCGCCTGGAGGGATGGGGGCAGAAAGATAGGAGTTTTTGGCGGTATAATCGAAATTAAACCCGAGTAGAGTCATGCTGCCGCCCTCATCAGATGCGAGGGTATAGCGAAGCCCCGGGCGCCATATTATAATGTAGCCCTTTTTCATCGGGTATTCCTTGCCGTCCACCGTTATAACGCCACTGCCTGCCGCACAAAAGAAAAAGCGGTTATCATAAGCGGCAAGGTCGCGGAACGGGGAAAGCTCGGTAACCTCAAGGATCTGCGCATAGCGAATAAATGGGCGAATTTCTTGAAGCAAAAGGGAAGCCGACATATTATATATCTCTCCTTCTCTGCCGCCACTCTTTAAAACTCTCATAAGCGGCAAGCGCTTTAATGTTTATTTTAGACAGTTTAATATTTAACAAGGCTCTTAAATATTATACCTCTTTATGTTATAAATGCAATATAAAATCTTTAATTGGGAAGGAAAATAAATCATGATCGAAAGAAAGAATCCCCGCACAGCACGAGTTGGCTTTTATTCTGTGGCTCACGCAACCTATTGGGACCAGTTCGAGGGTCTGCTCGATAACATGATGGTATACCACAACGATACCGTTAAGCTCATCGAGTCCTACGGCGTTGAGGTTGTTGACTACGGAATGATCGATTCCAGCGAAAAGGCATATGAAGCCGCCGCTAAAATGCAGGGCGACAAGCTCGACGTGCTTTTCACCAATATGATAACCTATGCAACCAGCTCGGTTTTTGCACCTATTATCCGCGAGATGAATATCCCCGTTGTTTTGGTTGCTCTCCAGCCGCTTAAGGCCATGGATTACACCAAGGCCTGCACCTTTATGCAGCTGGAAAACGATAATATCTGCTCGGTTCCCGAGTTCACCGGCGTTGCCGTTCGTATGGGCAAGAAGGTTTCTGACGTTATAATCGGCGTTTTATACGACGATGAGGACCCCTCTCACGAGGAGCTTCGCGAATGGTGCGAAATCGCAAAGGTTCTGCACTCGCTGCGCGGCGCCCGCATGGGTCTTATGGGTCACGTGCTTGAGGCTATGTATGATATGCATGCCGACCCCACCGCAGTTTCCTCTGCTTTCGGCGTTCACGTTCCGCTTATCGAAATTGATGATGCCGTTGCCTGCTTCGAGGCAGTAACCGATGAAGAAATCGCCGCCAAGACCGAGCTTATCAAGGCTGAATTTGATATGCCCGATCCCAAGAGCGACCCCGTTACCCGCAAGCTCACCGATAAGGACCTTTATGAATCGGCTCGCGGCGCCGCAGCGCTCGACCGCTTGGTTGATAAATTCGGTCTCACCGGTCTTGCCTATTATTATGAGGGTCAGCCCGACACTATCCAGCGTCGCGTTGCAACCTCATTCATCGTTGGCAACTCGATCCTTAACGCACAGGGCACCCCTATGTGCGGCGAGTTTGATATAAAGACCTGCATTGCCATGCTTATTATGGACCGTCTTAACATCGGCGGCAGCTTTGCAGAGCTCCATCCCTTCGATTTCAAGGAAGACTTTATTCTCATCGGTCACGATGGACCGCACCACCTTGCAATTGCAAACGGCAAGCCGATTTTGCGTAGTCTTACAAAGTTCCACGGCAAACCCGGCAGCGGCGCAAGTGTTGAGTTTAAACTTAAAGAGGGTCCCATCACCATGCTCGGCATAACCCAGACCGCTTCGGGCGCGTTCAAGTTCGTTATCGGCGAGGGTTATTCTAAGGAGGGTCCCATCCCGCCGACAGGTAACACCAACACCCGCGGCTTCTTCGAGCCCACCACCCGCGATTACATCAAGGCTTGGGTTATGGAGGGTCCCACCCACCACTATGCTCTGGGTATCGGCCACCACGCCAAGACCTTAAAGAAGTTAGGCAAGGTGCTCGGCATCGAGACCGTTGTGGTTAAGCTTTAATCACAATACATATAAAAAGAGGAGCATTCCAAACGGATTCTCCTCTTTTTTGTTTGTGAAAACTATCTAAATTATTTCAACAATTTTTTACTTGCTTTTTATTTTTTTTATGATACAATAAGTGATATTATTTTATAATGA